>DASYSV010000076.1:0-4898 GCA_036010185.1 Puia sp. | reverse complement strand
GCTTTTGCGGGCGACGGGCGTGCGGCCATGGCGGTTGCTTGCGGGGCGATGGTGTCTGCGGTGGCGGCGCTAGCTAGCGAGGGTGCGACGGAGTCGGCGGTGGCCGAATTGGCCGGCGGCGGTACGGCCGTCGGGGATAGCTGGTGCTTTTGCCGGGGTGCGAATGCCGCAAGATCGCTTTTTCGGTTATCGAGGAGGATATACCAGGCAGTATAGCCGAGTCCGACCAGCAACAGGATGGCTGCAGCCATTTTCATCCAGGCGATGGACTTATTTTTTTTGCTGACACGGGCGTTGAGTCTGGCTTGCAGCTCGTCGAGATCCTGCGTCGCGGCCGGATGCTGGATGAAACCTTCGAGCGCGTCGGCTAAGAATGGGTCTTCGAGTGCGGCTTTTTCCAATTGATGCATTTCCCGGGCAGACAGTTCTCCTTTCAGGTATTTCTGAACGTCCGAATCGGACCAGGGGGTGATATGTTTATCCTGGTTATTCATTGGTTGTGATCCGGGCGGCAGCCTCCTGGCGCTGCATACAGAGCTTCAGGTTCCTGCGGCCGTTTTGTACGTGGCTTCGCACCTTGTTCCATTCCATGCCGGTGATCGTTTCGATCTCCTTGTAGCATTTGTCCTGCAGGTAGAAAAGGGTGATCACCGCCTTCTGGTCGGGCGGCAGGGTCTCTATGCACAGTGACAGGCGGTCGAATTGTTCTTCTTTCTCCATTCTGTCCATCAGATGCGGATCTTCCTCCGTTTGCATAACCTCGGGGTCGAAGGACTGCGTGCGGGTGCGGCCGGCAGAACGCAACTTCATCAGGCAGTGGTTTTTAGCAAGGGTATAGAGCCAGCCTTTGAAATAGGTGACCTCGTGGCGGAGTAATTTTTGGGACAGCTCCTCGAAGATATCCATCACGCTGTCTTTTGCCGTCTCTGGCTCACCCATATATTTAAGACAAACGCCATAGAGGAGGTCGAGATAGCGTTGGTAGAGCGCAGCCACCACCTTCAGGTCGGCCGATTGCCGGTAAGCGGCGATCAGCGTTTGATCGTCTGCCTGGTCGGTATTGCCATTATGAGGTGGTATGGAGCGGAGGAAGCCCAAGGCTTACAAAATACTAATTATTTTTTGGAAAAGGCGGGGTGATAGCGGTGGAGCGTTTCGCGAAGATATTCGCGGTCCAGATGGGTATATATCTCGGTGGTGGTAATGCTTTCATGACCGAGCATCTCCTGGACGGCGCGAAGGTCTGCGCCTCCTTCGACGAGGTGGGTGGCGAAGGAATGCCGGAAGGTATGCGGGGATATCTTTTTGGAGATCCCAGCCTGCCTGACAAGCTCTTTGATCAGCAGGAATATCATCACGCGGGTGAGCTTGCTGCCCCGGCGGTTGAGGAAAAGGATATCCTCGTTGCCGGGTTTCGCGGGGACGTGCACCCGGATGTCCTGCTGATAGATGCGGATATATTTGACCGCCGAATCGCCGATAGGTACCAGCCTTTCTTTATCGCCTTTGCCGATGACCCGGATATAGCCTTCATCGAGATAGAGACAGGAGATGCGGAGACCTACCACCTCGCTGACCCGGAGACCGCAGCCGTACATGGTCTCTAAGATGGCCTTGTTGCGGCCGCCTTCCGGCTTGCTGAGATCGATACATCCTATGATCTGCTCTATTTCGTCAAAGCTAAGTACGTCCGGCAGTGCTCTTTTGAGCTTGGGTGATTCGAGCAGGGTCGTGGGATCGGTGCGGACGATCTGTTCGATGAAGCAATATTTGAAAAAGGAGCGGATGCCGGACAGGATACGGGCCTGAGAAGCCGGGTTCAGCTCCAGACCTGCGATCCATTGCAGAAACTGCTGCAGGTCGCTGAGATCGACTGTTTCGGGGGTTTTTAGGGTGCCGGAGACCCGGAGATAGTCGGTGAGCTTATCGATATCGCGGAGATAGGCCTCGACCGAGTTATCCGAGAGCGATCTCTCGAGTTGCAGCCAGGCCTTGTAACCTTTTTTATAGGGCTCCCACATGTGCCGAAGATAACTATATTTGCACCTATGGCAACAGTCAATTTGCGTTCGTTCAGAAAACTCGTTCTTGAAAACAGGCGTCGTATGCGGGTGTTCCTCACCAGGCTCGAAAAAAAGTCCCCGCGTGGTCTCGACCGGCTGAAGCTGGATTCGGATAAAGGGGCCTGGCTGCGTACCGATTGTCTGGATTGCGCCAACTGTTGCAAGACCATGTCGCCCACCTACACGCGCAAGGACATACGCCGGATATCGAGGCATCTCGGCATGACGGAGTCCGCGTTTCGCGAGAAGTGGCTGTATAAAGACAAGAGCGGCGACTGGATGAATGTGAAACAACCCTGCCAGTTCCTCGACACCAGGACCAACCTGTGCAGCATCTATGCCGTGAGACCACGCGACTGCGCCGGTTTTCCGCATCACACCACCAAGAAAATGAATGCGGACTACATGCACATGTTCAAACAGAACGTCGAGTATTGTCCCGCTACCTACCGTCTGGTGGAGTCGCTGATGGAGAAGCTGAAGGTTTAGACGTCTTCAAATAACATATATTCGGGCGGGGCGTCTTTGCTCATCGTGATGGCCAGTACATCGTACTGGACCCGACGAAAGGCGGGCCAACGGTGAAGCCAGCCCGAGGCGCCCTGCATTACGTTCCCCAGTTTTTTTTGGCTTACGCTTTGCTCGGGATATCCATACCGGGTGGAACGACGGGATTTGACCTCGATGAAATGGAGGATGCCCTGTCTGCCGGCGATGATGTCTACTTCATAGCGGCCGTAGCGCCAGTTGCGCTGCAGGACAGAGAAGCCTTTTTCGGAGAGCCATCGGGCGGCGAGGTCTTCCCCGGTGCGTCCGAAACGGATATGATGCGGCATCGGGTTGTTATTTATCTTTGGTATAACATGGAAAAAGATCAGAAGGTTTTCAGACTACAGGGGAAAGTGCAGCATTATGCCTGGGGGGGAACTCGTTTTTTGCCGGGATTGTTGGGTATCGATAATTCCGATAACCGGCCGTTTGCGGAATACTGGCTGGGCGCGCACGACAATGCGCCGGCGGAAATGGGGGAGACGAAAGCCGCGGCTGCGGAAGCCGCGAAGGATGGGGCTGCCGGGCGGACGGATGGGGCGGCCGCGAGGACGGATGGGGCTGCCGCGAGGACGGGTACAACGCTGAATGCCTATATCAGGGAACATCCGGACGATACGCTCGGCCCGCATACTGCGGCCCGTTTCGGGAGGCTGCCTTACCTGTTGAAGATACTCGACGTCAATGACATGCTTTCCATCCAGGTACATCCCAGCAAGCGGAATGCGGAGTTGGAGTTTGCCGAGGAGAACAGGAAGGGGATTGCGCTCGACGCGCCTCACCGGAATTATCGCGATGACAATCACAAACCAGAGCTGATGCTGGCATTGGGCGAATTCTGGCTGTTGCATGGGTTCAAGCCGGAGGCCGATCTGCTGGTGATCCTGCGGGCGGTGCCGGAATTGCGTTTTCTGATACCGGTGTTCAATAGCCACGGCTACCAGGGAGTCTACCAGGAGGTGATGGAATTGCCGCAGGCCGAGGTGGATGCTATCCTGAAACCTTTGCTGGCCCGGATCGTACCGATGTACCAGGAAGGCGAGCTGAAAAGGAACGATGAAAATTTCTGGGCGGCCCGGGCCGCATTGACCTATAAGAATGGTGGGAAGACGGATCGCGGCATCTTTTCAATTTACCTGTTCAACTTACTGAATCTTCATCCCGGCGAAGCGATCTTCCAGGATGCCGGATTGCCGCATGCTTATCTCGAGGGGCAGAATATTGAGATCATGGCGAACTCGGACAACGTATTGCGGGGCGGATTGACCCCAAAACATGTCGATGTGCCCGAGTTGATGAAACATATCCGGTTTGAAGCCACTAATCCACGGATCATTTTCGAAGGCGACGATCCGGGACATATTGCGGTGTATCGTACGCCGGCGCCGGATTTCGAGCTGAGCAAGCTGAGTCTGTTGCGAGGGGAATCGCTGACGATAAAGGCGCATTCCGCAGAGATCTTCATCGTGCTGGAGGGATCGCTGGGGGTAATCGAGCCGGGGGTACCGCCTTTCGGCAGGAAAAAAGGGGAGGCCTTCGTGTCTTTTCATCAGGCGAAGTTCGAGCTCAAGGCGCAGCAGGATACGGTAGTGTATCGTGCGTCGGTGCCGGCGGGGGCGTTGTAGGACGGCGCTTTTGACGCGCTGGGCTGTGAATGGAGGGGGCGTTGTAGGGTGCGCGTCGGGCCGCGGGTGCCGGTGGTTACTTTTTCTTTTCCGATTCGAAGACCTGGTCGATCTGCAGATCCTTGCCGTCGGCGGCGGACGTGGCGAGCTCGTCGCATCGGTTGTTATAGGGATTGTCGGCATGGCCCCTCACCCAAACGAAACGAAGCTTATATTTTTTCGACAGATCATAGAACTGTAACCAGAGGTCCCGGTTCTTTTTTCCCCCTTTGAAATCGGTGGCGATCCAGTTTTTGAGCCAGCCTTGCTCCACGGCTTTTACGACGTACTGGCTGTCGGAATAGACCGTAACGGACAATCCTTCTTTTTTCAGCGCTTCGAGACCGGCGATGACCGCCATCAGCTCCATACGATTGTTGGTGGTATAGCGATAGCCGCAGGAGAGTTCCTTGCTATGGTCGCCCCACATAAGGATGGTCCCATAACCGCCTGGGCCGGGGTTTCCGCGGGCGGCGCCGTCGGTATACATGATCAGTTGGTTGCTCATACCTGTATGACACCTGTTTTAAAATCGGGAAGCCAGGGGTTGTGCGCGGCCGCCTTCAATCCTTCGGCGATGACGCGGCGGGTATCTGCGGGATCGATGATCGCGTCTACCCAC
>DASYSV010000622.1:0-8907 GCA_036010185.1 Puia sp. | reverse complement strand
CCATCTCGCGGATCGAAAGGGCAGGGGAGAGCCTATCCAGCTGCTGGTAAAAGGCAATGCATTCGGCATAGGTCGCCGTTTGGGTCCCGTTTGACCGCTCGAAAGGTGTGGAAGGAGCCCGAGGGGCACCCGCAGGCGTTTGAGCCGCCGCAACCAGCCCTAGCCCCAAAAGCAGTAAGCTGAAATATTTTCGCATACCCTAAAATAAGAAAGCATCCCTTATCAGGATGCTTCATTATCAAACTATTTTGTAAGGGTCGATCCCCACGCCGAAAACCATCGGTCGGCCCCGGCCGGCGCTACCGGTTATTTGGCGGCAGCTAACCCGTTGATCTTCCGCGCCAGCTTGCTCTTCAGATTGGCAGCCTTATTCTTATGAATGACCCCTTTCTTGGCCAGTTTATCGATCATGGAGGCGACCTCCGGCAGTTTCTCCCCGGCTTCCTTCTCTCCCTTGACCGCCCGCAGCTCCCGGATGGCATTCCGCGTGGTCTTGCCATAATAACGGTTGCTATCCCTGCGCTTTTCCGCTTGCCTTTGATCTTTTTTTGTTGCCTTGTGATTTGCCATTAGAACGACATTTTGAGGACGGCAAAGGTACGCCCAACCACCGGAAATTCCAAATAAATAATAAACAAACCCCTATGTCCGTCCCATTTTTTAAGCGATATTTGTAACCCTAAAAATGCCCACCGCGGCACATCTCCATGAAAGACTTTTCTTTTATAACTAATTCTCATCCAAGCTATATCGAAGGACTCTATCAGGATTACGTCAGGAATCCCGAGACCGTCGACCCGGAATTCCGGAAATTTTTCGAAGGGTTTGACTTTGCCGTCACCCAGGGCCGCTCAGGCGTCCTGAACGGTAACGGTGCAGCCGCTTCAAATGGAAAAGCCGTTGCCGCCGCTCCGGGCGTCCTGACCACGACGGACGGAGTAGACTGGAAAAAAGAGCTCGGGGCCTACCGCCTCATCCTGGGCTATCGAAACAAGGGGCACCTCCTGGCCAAAACCAACCCCATACGGCCCCGGAAAGATCGCGGTGCCAATCTCGATCTGGGCTTTTTCGGCTTCACCGAGGCCGATATGGACAAGAACTTCTTTGCCGGCAACCTTATCGGTCTGGGAACGACGACGCTTCGCGCCATCCTCACCCATCTCCAGCAATGCTATGCCGGAAATGTCGGCATCGAATTCAAATATATCAGCGATCAGAAACAGATCGACTGGCTGACCAGCGAGATGGAAAAGAAATTCCTCGAACCCACACCGCTCGCCAAACAGCGCCGCATCCTGGAAAAGCTGAACCAGGGCGTCATGTTCGAGAAATTCCTGCACACGAAATATATCGGTCAAAAACGTTTTTCGCTCGAAGGCGGGGAAGCCTCGATCGCGGCGCTGGACACCATTATCAATACGGCAGCCGAGAATACCGTCCAGGAGGTGGTCATCGGCATGGCGCATCGCGGCCGTCTCAACGTCCTCGCCAATATCATGGGTAAGACGTATGAGCAGATATTCAGCGAATTCGAAGGCACGGCCAAACTGGATCAGACCATGGGCAGCGGCGACGTGAAATATCATATGGGCTACGGCAGCGACGTGCAAACCGATACCGGGAAGACGGTGCATCTCAAGTTAATGCCGAATCCTTCACATCTTGAGGCCGTCGATCCCCTGGTGGTGGGCTTTGCCCGTTGTAAGGCGGATGTCCTGTATCAAAGTGATTACGACAAGATCCTTCCCGTCCTTATTCATGGCGATGCATCCATCGCAGGCCAGGGTATCGTCTATGAAGTGCTCCAGATGAGCAACCTCAAAGGCTATGATACGGGTGGCACGATGCACTTTGTCATCAATAACCAGATCGGCTTTACTACCGACTTCGACGACGCGCGCAGCTCGGACTATTGTACGTCGCTGGCCGCCGCCATCCAGGCGCCGGTATTGCATGTCAACGGGGACGATGCCGAGGCCGTGGTCAAATGCGCCGATATCGCTACCCGGTACCGGCAGGAATTCAACTCGGATATCTTTATCGATATGGTCTGCTATCGCCGCCATGGTCACAACGAAGGCGACGATCCCAAGTTCACGCAGCCGCATATGTATGCCCTGATCGACAAACATCCCAATCCCCGCGAGGTCTATACTCAGCATCTCCTCGACAACGGCGAAGCCGACGCGAAGGACCTCGCAAAAGAAATGGAAAAGAAGTTCTGGGGCGATTTACAGGAAAGGCTCGACGAGGTCAAGCAGAATCCGCTGCCCTATACCTACCAGCAGCCGGAATTGTGGTGGCGCAGTCTCCGCAAATCCAATCCCGCCGACTTCGACCAGTCTCCAGTCACCGCGATATCGGAAGCCGACTTTTCAAAGATATTCGAAGCCATCATGACCTGGCCCGAGACATTCAAGCCCCTGCGCAAAGTAGAAAAACTACTGCAGGACAAGGTCAGGCTCTTTAAGGAAGAAAACAAGGTTGACTGGGCCACCGGCGAGCTCCTGGCTTACGGCAGTCTGCTGCTGGAAGGGAAGGACATCCGGATGAGCGGACAGGATGTGCAGCGCGGGACCTTCTCGCATCGCCATGCCGTCCTTCGCGACGAGAATACCGACGAACAATACAACCGGCTAAGCCGTCTCCCCGATGCCAAAGGGCAGTTCAGGATATACAATTCGCTGCTCAGCGAGTATGGCGTACTCGGTTTCGAATATGGCTATGCGATGGCCAATCCCAATGCCCTCGTGCTGTGGGAGGCGCAGTTCGGCGATTTTTCCAACGGCGCCCAAACGGTCATCGATCAATTCATCGCCGCCGCCGAACAGAAATGGCAACGGATGAACGGCGTAACCCTGCTGCTGCCACATGGATACGAGGGACAGGGCCCCGAACATAGCAGCGCCCGGATGGAACGGTTCCTTCAACTCTGCGCGGAATATAATATGGTGGTCACCGATATCACGACGTCCGCCAACCTCTTCCATGCCTTCCGTCGTCAGCTGACCTGGCCCTTCCGCAAACCGTTGATCAATTTTGCGCCGAAGGCCAACCTGCGACACCCGGGAACCTGGTCGCCGATGAGCGATTTCATCAATGGCGGCTTCCGGGAAGTCATCGACAATACTTTCGTTGAAAAGGCTGAAAAGGTGAAGAAGGTATTGTTCTGCAGCGGGAAGGTCTATTTCGATCTGGCCGAGCGCCAGCAAAAGGACGACCGCAAAGACGTCGCCATCGTTCGGCTTGAACAGCTGTATCCACTGCCCGTCCAGCAGCTGGAAGGTCTGTACCGGAAATACAGCCAGGCAGCTACATGGTTCTGGGTGCAGGAAGAGCCGCTCAATATGGGTGCCGCCTCGTTCCTGCAAATGAATTTGAAATCGATAAACTACGGCGTCATCAGCCGGCAACCCAGCGCCGCCACAGCCACCGGATATTCCAAGGTGCATGCGCAGGAGCAGGCGGAGATCATCGAGACGGCCTTCAGTATATAAGACACTAAAATTTTTATCGAAAAATGATTGATATTAAAGTTCCGGCAGTAGGTGAGTCCATCAACGAAGTAACGTTGGTCAAATGGCTCAAACAGGAAGGACAGTATGTTGAACGCGATGAAGTAATTGCAGAACTGGAGAGTGAAAAAGCGACCTTCGAGGTCAACGCGGAAAAAGCCGGTGTGCTCAAGACCATCGGTAAGGAAGGCGATACGCTGAAAATTGGCGATGTCGTCGCACAGATAGATGAGGCTGCTGCACGTCCCGAAGGACAAACGGCTCCCACCGCCGGCGCGAATGGCAAGGCTGCCGCCACCGCCGCCACCGCCGCCACCGCCAAATCCGAAGACAACCCGCACACACATCCCTCGGTAGTCCCCGCCGCCCAGGCCCCCGCCGCCACCCAGGCCCCCGCCACCCAAACAAAGGCTACCCCCGTAGCCGCCGCCATCATCTCGGATAAAAAAATAGATGCCGGCTCCATCACGCCGACCGGCACGGGAGGCAAGATCGTTAAGAACGACGTGCTCGGAGCGTTGGCCAATCCCGGCCGCCCTCTCGGCGCCACCCTTTTCTCGCGCAAGGATCGTCGCGAAAAAATGAGCAACCTCCGCAAGACGGTCTCACGACGTCTCGTCGAAGCCAAGAATACGACGGCCATGCTCACCACCTTCAACGAAGTGGACATGAGCGCCGTCATGGGCCTTCGCGCCAAATACAAGGATAAATTCAAAGAGAAACATGGGGTTGGTCTCGGATTCATGAGCTTCTTCACCAAGGCTACCTGCTACGCCTTGCAGGAATGGCCGGCCGTCAACGCATATATCGACGGTGAAGAGCTCGTCTATCATGACTACTGCGATATCTCCATCGCCGTATCGGCGCCGAAAGGTCTCGTAGTCCCTGTCATCCGCAACGCGGAAAGCCTGTCCATGGCGGAGATCGAGAAAAAGGTCGTCGAGCTGGCGACAAAGGCCCGCGATAACAAGCTGAGCATGGAAGAGATGCAGGGCGGCACTTTCACGATCACCAACGGCGGCGTTTTCGGCAGCCTGATGTCGACGCCCATCATCAATATCCCCCAGTCCGCGATACTGGGTATGCATAAGATCGAGGATCGCGCCGTCGTCGTCGGCGGCCAGGTCGTCGTTCGGCCGATGATGTACCTTGCCGTCAGCTATGACCATCGCATCATCGACGGCCGCGAATCCGTCAGCTTCCTGGTACGCGTCAAAGAATTGCTCGAGAACCCCGATCAGCTGCTCTTCGGCAAGGATCCGCTGAAGGCATTGCTCGAATTGTAATCCCCACGCCATCGGCCGGCATAGCATGCGCTCATGAGATTCGATAACCAGCTTCGCCACGCACTCGGCATCCTCGACACCTACACCGGTGACCTGCCCTTGCATGTATGGCTGAAGGATTTCTACCGCGCCAACAAACAAATGGGCGCGCGCGATCGCCGTCTGCTGTCCACGATGGTTTATGGATTTTATCGTCTCGGCCATGCACTGCGCGATCAGCCCGCCGCCGACCGCATGCTGACCGGCCTCTATCTCTGCAACGATCAGCCCATCGACCTTCTCCGCCATTTCCGCCCCGACTGGGACCCCACCGCGCCGCTTGCCGAAAAGATGGCCGCCACCGGTATCGAGGTCGCCGATATCTTTCCCTGGAAGGAAGAACTCTCCGACGGCATCGACCATGAGGCCTTTTGTCTATCCTTCCTCCGCCAGCCCGATCTTTTCGTTCGTATCCGCCCGGGTCATGAGGAGGCCGTCCGCAGGGCGGTCGCAGGTGAATTCATACCGCCGTCGACGCTGCGGCTTCCGAATGGATACAAACTCGAAGAACTGTTGACACCTGACAACGAGGTGGTCATCCAGGACTACAGTTCTCAGCGGATCGCGACATTCCTGCAATCCGACCAGCCACCCACGTCATTCTGGGATGCCTGCGCGGCCAGCGGCGGCAAGACCATCCTCGCACACGACCTCTTCCCGGACATGGAAATAACGGTGTCGGACATCCGCGAATCTATCCTTCACAACCTGCGGGCGCGGTTTCGCACCGCAGGGATCGAACATTACCGCAGCTTTCTCATCGACCTGTCCGTCGACTCCCCGCCTGAACGAACCGCCTCCGCCGATCTGGTCCTCGCCGACGTGCCCTGTACGGGCAGCGGCACCTGGAGCCGGACCCCCGAACAGCTGTATTTTTTCAACCCGCAAAAGATCGGACACTATAGCGCACTACAAAAAAAGATTATCGGACATCTCGCCCCGAATGCGACGCTCGTCTATTGCACCTGCTCCGTATTTAAAAAGGAAAATGAAGAGATCGTCGCCCACCTCAGGAAAAACCTGCGACTACAGCGCGCTGGCGTCATCGCCGGCTATCATCTCCGCGCCGATACCTTATTCGCGGCGCGCTTCACCCGATGACCCCCCGCGGCCCGCACCCAACCTCACGCCCCAGGCACCCAACCTCATGCCCCAAGCACCCGGCCTCACGCCCCAAGCACCCAACCTCGCACCCCCGGCCCCGCGCCCCAGGCGCCCCTGGCCCCGCGCTAATTATGACTCAGCATGGTCAGCGTAACCTTGAACCCGATCTTATACCCGGCCTGCGTGCCGTCGGGCGTAGGCGGCTGATATTCCCACATCTCGGTATGCCGGTATACCAGCCCGATATGTTTCGCATACGTCTCGCTCCAGTATGTCCGTGATGCAAACGAATTAGGATCGAGTACCGGCACATTGATCGAGTCATTCTGCTGGAGTATCGTCAGTGTGGAGTCATAGGTCTGGCCGCCGGCCGAAAAATGCTGGCCGATCTGCTGATAGGTATAATTCCAATTGCCCAGCGACAAATGCGCGTCATCGCTGAAATCGAAGAAGTCCTGGTAAGGGGCATACGGCAGATAGGAATTGCCCAGCCAGCTGAAACCCTGACTGATTGGCCATGACAGTTTGATGAAACGGAGATTGTCTTCCGTCAGCTCGATCCGCTGGGTCGAAGGCGTCACCGTATAGGTGATACTTGGGGACCATCCGGTGAGACCGGCCGTATCGCTCAGGTAACGGGTCACCAGCCATGCAAGACGTCCCTGTCCATCACGGATGGTGTCTTCCACAGAATCCTTGGCCAAATAGGATGTGATGGTGTCCATCTGTCCGTAAAAATAAAAGTTCAGTGAATCCAGCCGGTAGATAGCGAATTTTCCGATCTGCAGAGGGGTGAAGAAATCGGTCAGCGGACCCGAATAATCGGAGGTTTTGGTATAGTCGATTGATTTCTTACAACTGATTACGATCACCAATACCGCAGTTAGCGCCAATATGAGACCGGGCCGACGTTTCATGTACCTGTAACGTTCCACGGGTAGATTTATTGTCGCGGATTATACGGACCGCTGGATGATCCCGCCTCCCACAACTTCATCATTTTCAAAGAAAACGGCGCTTTGGCCCGGAGCGATGCCCTTTGCGTTTTCGAAGAATTCCACGCGCACAGTGCCATTGGGTTCGGGATAGATATTGCTCAGCGTCCCTTTGTCCTTATACCTTATCTTGGTCGTCAACTCCATCCCCGGCGTCGCCCCGTCATACTTCATCCAATTCAGCTTACCCACAACCATCGATGCCCGGTCCAGATCGGCTTCATCGCCCAGAACGACCGTATTGGTCTCAGGTCTGATACCCGTCACATAGACCGGCTTGCCGAAGGTGATGTCCAATCCCTTGCGCTGTCCGATGGTATAGAAAGGATAGCCTTTATGCTGACCCAGGATATTCCCGTGTTTGTCGACGAAATTGCCGCCCGCGACCCGCGTTTCCAAACCGTCGACACGTCGCTTAAGAAAGCCTCGATAGTCGTTGTCCGGAACGAAGCAGATCTCATAGCTTTCGCTTTTCTTCGCCAGCTCGGGATACCCATAATCCAGTGCCATTTGCCGGATCGCAGTCTTACGATAACCACCCAGGGGCAATAACGTACGGCTCAGCAGGTCCTGCTGCAACCCCCACAGAACATAACTCTGATCCTTCGTCTCATCTACTCCCTTTGCGATGGTATACCGGCCATTGGTATGCTGCCGGACAATGCCATAATGACCCGTGGCGATGAACGCGCAGTCCAGGGCGTCCGCCCGACGCAACAAGGCCCGCCATTTGATATGCGTATTACAAAGCACGCAGGGATTGGGCGTCCGTCCGGCCAGGTATTCGTCCACGAAATTCTCGATGACAAAATCCCCGAATTCCTCACGAATATCCAATACGAAATGGGCAAAACCGTGCTGCACGGCCGCCATCCGCGCGTCGTTGAAGCTGTCCAGGTTACAGCATCCCGTCTCCTTTTTCGAGGCGCCCGCGCTGGCATAGTCCCAGGTCTTCATGGTGATGCCTACCACCTCGTACCCCTGGTCATGCAGCATCAGCGCCGTTACGGTACTGTCGATACCGCCGCTCATCGCCACAAGCACTTTTCCGTTCCGGCTCATAATGAATTGTTTACAAACGCGGCCGCTCCTCTTCCGAGCTTCCATTCCTTTATGCCCCGCAAGGGCCGCCACGCCAAACCGCAAATTTACGAAGAGGTGGGTAATCGGAGGAAAACTTTTCCAGCGCAGCTTTATAAATGTGGTAAATTGCCCTCTTTACTGCATCAATAAAAATACAATTATGATTAAACTCCAGGTAATCGGCAATCTGGGCAAAGATTGTGTCACCAATACAGTGAATGGAAAAAACGTGATCAATTTCAACGTGGCGCACACCGAGAAATTCCGCGATGCCCAGGGCAATCAGAAAGATAAGACGATTTGGGTAGAATGCGCTTACTGGACGGATCGTACCGGTGTAGCACCCTATCTGAAGAAAGGTACGCAGGTATATGCGGAAGGCACTCCCGAAGTGAGGACCTATCCGAAGAATGATGGGACAACGGGTATCTCGCTGACCCTTCGCGTGCAGACCGTCCAATTGCTCGGCGGCAGAGGCGACGGCGGCGGCGGCGGCGGATATTCCGGCGGCGCGTCAGAGGGATATAGCGCCCCTTCCGGCCAGTCACGTGTTTCTTCGGCCAGTGACATTACCGAACCCATCGACGATTTGCCCTTCTAAAAAATCAAAACCCGGCCTCGGCCGGGTTTTTTTATTGCGCCGCGCGCCGCACCCGCCGCGTCAGTAGCCCGGATTCTGCTCTTTCGCGATCGCCTCATTTCTCAATATCTCCTGCTGCGGTATCGGCGCTACCCGATATTCAAACGGAAAAGGTATACTGTATCCGTCGCCGGCCGCGCCTCCCTTATTCTGCCCCCGGTCGATCGCCAGACCCAGCCTGTTCAGATCATATTTGCGATCCCCCTCGAATGCCAATTCCTTCCTGCGTTCCAAAACGATGTCAT
>DASYSV010000604.1:0-4359 GCA_036010185.1 Puia sp. | reverse complement strand
GAAGTTCGTACATCAATATTATGATTGGGATGGGATCGTGTTCAACGATATCGGTGGTGTTTCATATTTCTCGGATGGGAAGAAGCTGGATATACTCGGGTTGGGGAATAATGACGTGGCGCAGGAGCGGCGGCAGCAAAGGAATTCTCCGGCACTGATCGATAGTCTGGGGAAGGCGAAGAATGCGAAGGTCGCGATCATTTATGAGCCAAGATTCCGGGCCTATACGAAGAATTGGACGAAGGTGGCGTCGTGGGATATTCCTTATCCGGACCCGATAGGGTTTTATGATTCGGTGACTTTTTATGCGGTGAATCCGCATGATGCGCCGATGCTGATGAATAATTTACGGCAGTATGAGCCGTCGTTGCCGAAGGAAATTGTGGTTAGATATTATTAGTCTTCCAGGAAACCGTCGAGGTCGCGCCGCTGTTTTTTGGTGGGGCGGCCGATCTTGCTCTGGCGTTTGCCGGTGTTGAAGCTGGCTGCCTGGAACTGGAGACGCTCGATCTCTTCGGCGGGCGTGATGTCGATGTAATAATTGATCGCCTGCGAATATTGCAGGCGGTGGTCGAGCAGGGCGGTGACTTTGATCCGCCAGCGTTTGTTTTCCGTCTTTACCTCATATTCGTCGCCGACGGTGATATTTTTGGAGGCCTTGGCGGCCAGGCCGTTGTATTTGACCTTGCCTTTGTCGCAGGCTTCGGCGGCCTCGGTACGGGTTTTGAAGAGGCGGATCGACCAGAGGTATTTATCGAGACGGAGCTTTTCCTTGTCAGGCATGGAGCAAAATTATGAAATCCACTGGAATGGGGTGTGGCCGCCTGGGGGGCGGCTTTTGAGGTGGCGGTGCGTGGGGCGGCGGGACGGGGTGGCGGCGCGGGTTTTCGGAGGCGGGCGCCTATGGGGCGGCTGGGTGGGGTGGTATATGTGGCGCGGGGGCCCGGGGCATAAGATTTGAATGGGGTTTAGTAAACTAGGTATATGAAAAAGAAGACATTAATGATTATGGCCGCGGTATTACTGATGGCGGGAGGGCAAGTGTATGCGCAGACCTTTCAATGGGGGGTAAAGGCCGGGGGTAATTTGACGAATTTCCTGTCGAGCAACACTTCCACCTATAATTCCTATTCCGCAACAGCCGGCTGGAATGCGGGTGTATTCACGAATTTCTGGTTTGACAGCGGGCAGCATTTCGCCATTGCGCCGGAGATCCTGTATACGACGGCAGGGGCCGAAGTAAGTGCTGGTACGTCGGGTGGCAGTGCGAGCGCCACTTCGAAAAGTCATCTGGACCTGGCCTATGTGATGATACCCGTATTCGCGAAGTATAAGTTCAACGGCGGGTTTTATCTGGAGACGGGCCCCGAGATCAATTTTAACGTCAGCCACGGGCAGTACCAGAGCGAAAGCGTCAGCAGCTTTACCAAAGGAGCGGATTTTGAATGGGGCCTCGGTTTGGGGTATCAAAGCCCGGTTGGGTTCGGGATCGATCTCCGGTATAACCAGGGGATCACCAACGTCGCTAATACCAGCAATGCAACCTGGAGCGATGTGACTTTGCGCAACAGCGGGTTTATGCTGGATGTGTTCTGGGCCTTCTTCAACAATAAGAAGTAGCTGATCGCGCCGACGGCCCCGGTCAGTAATACCTCACCGCCACATCGGCGGGCAGGAGGTGCTGATATTCATGGAGATTGCGGCGGAGACCGGCGGTGTCGTACTGGTTGAGGGCAAAAAAGTTGACGACCTTTTCGCCGCCCGGACTGGAGTCGGGTATCGTCCAGGTGGCAATGATATTCCATTTGGGCAGCTCACCGGGGTCGAACCAGGGGTTCGTGAGGATGGCGGCGCGGATGCCGCTCCTCCGGCCCAGCGAGTCGGCATACAGCGGGGACCAGCTATGATGCTTTTTGCTGCGGATGACCTCATCGTTGGCAATGCCGGTGAAATCGAGCTTGCGGCCCTCGGAGAACCAGGATACGGCACCCGGCTCGTCGATACCCACTGTCGACTTGTAATAATAAAGATGAACGAAGCCGGCGGTCAGGTATTCCTCATCGTACATGCGTATACAATCGCGTTTGAAATGGCCCAGCGCGGAGAGATTGCGGGTGGCGAAGGGAAGGGCCATGATGGCCAGCAGGACGAGAGAAAGATAGGGTACGGCTTTTGTCTTTTCCGGGACGGATAGCTTCAAATAAGACCCCAGCAACGGGATGATGGCACACAGCGCGCAAAACGTGAGGAAGATGGCATACGCGGGATAGGGTCCTATCAGCAACGCATTGGGCAGGAAGTAGCTGCCTTTTGTCAGGCTGATGCCACCGAATACGACTATGGGAAGGATCGCGACGCAAGCCAGCTTTGACGCCGTCCTCCATCCGCGCAGCGGGTTTACCAGGAGGGTGGCAAGGGCGATGATCAGGATGTCTTCATAACGAGTAGCGACTGTTACTAATGCGAGGATGTAGACACGCCACGGCAACCCGGTTTTGACTGTCGGGTCGGAAAGGGCTTTTGACAACGCCTCCATGAATAAAAAGACCATGAGAAGCTGGAGTGTATATTCGGTGCCGCTGACTACAAGAAGAGGCAAAACCGTAAGCGCCATCCCCTCCACCAATACGATGAATTGCCTGCCGGCGGGCAGACCGTGTCTGATCAGGACACGCTGCAGGACCACCAGAAACACCATTGCCACAAGGAAGTTGAGCGCCAGGACGATCACCAGATGAGCCCCGGTGATAAAGAAGACAGGCGCCAGGATCAGCGGGTATAATAAGGACGAAGATGCGGACTGGAACGAATGTTGCGAGATTCCCCACACCTGATAAAAGGAGAAGTTTCGCGCGACGCTGACATTCACGAAAGCGTCATCTGTTGGAAGGATGAATTTGCCATGCGTATGTTGGAGGACGGGCCATTCGAGGAGGATGACCGCAATGCTAAGAATGGCGACGGAGGCCAAAAGGGCTGCAAGCGGTGCGCCGGAGGGTAGCGAATGACGAAGACGCCGGAAAAGCTGCGACATACGGGAGAAGGTTTAATGAAGGGCTAATATATTACATGAGGCTGCAATAGGCGAGCGGGGATGGAGACAGGCGGACGCCAATTACGGTATTAGATGTTTTTGTTGGGACGTGGCGGGCGGAGGCTACGGATTCAGCGAATAAAGGGAAGAAATCGGCGATGAATGTTTGCCGGTGGTCGCCGGGTGGAGGGTTTTTGATCGCGGATCAGGCCGATGAATATGTGCTGACGGTGGCGGGATTGAAAGGTCGGGAGCCTTTTTTCGTTCGCGGGAGGAGTATGTTTATTTGATACAGTCGTCGCAGGATAGTGTGCATTGGGTGACGCAGGGGGAGGGGAGGTCGGTGAAGGAAGGGCGGTAACCCCAGTCGCTGCTCAGACACGCGTCTATTTTTCCGCGAAAAATTTATGGAAATACGGGATCGTCGCGATGCCCTTGTAAAAGTTCGCGAGGTCGAACTTTTCGTTGGGGCTGTGGAGGTTGTCGCTGTCGAGGCCGAAACCCATGAAGACGATCTTGATGCCGAGCACTTTTTCGAAGAGCGAGCAGATGGGGATGCTGCCGCCGCCGCGGACGGGGATGGGGGCCTTGCCGAAGGTTGCTTCGATGGCGCGGGCCGCGGACCGGTAGGCTTTGCTGTCGATGGGGGTCATGTAGGGCTCGCCGCCGTGGTGCTCTTCGGCTTTGACGGTGACGCCGGGAGGTGCGATGGTGCGGAAATAGTTGAGCAGCTTTTCGGTGATGATACGGCTCGACTGGTTGGGAACAAGACGCGCGGAGATCTTGGCGGTTGCCTTCGAGGGAAGGACGGTTTTGGCGCCTTCGCCGGTATAGCCGCCCCAGATGCCGTTGAGCTCGATGGTGGGGCGGATGCCGGTCCGCTCATTGGTGGTATAGCCTTTCTCGCCCCAGAGCTGTGAGACGCCGAGATCCTTTTTGTATTCCTCCTCGCTATAGGGCGCCTTCGCCATCAGGGCGCGCTCGGCGGGCGTGGCTTCGACGACGCCGTCATAGAAGCCGGGAATGGTAATATGATTATTCGCGTCGTGGCAGGAGGCGATCATCCTCGCGAGGATGGTGATGGGGTTGGCTACCGCGCCGCCATAGACGCCGCTGTGCAGGTCGCGGTTGGGGCCGGTGACCTCGACTTCGATATAAGAGAGACCGCGGACGCCGATGTCGATGCTCGGGTTTTCGAGACTTAACATGGCGGTGTCGCTGATCAGGATGACGTCGGCCTTCAGCAGATCTTTATGAGTGGTGACGAATTTTGCGAGATTGGGACTGCCGATCTCTTCCTCTCCTTCTATGATGAACTTCACGTT
>DASYSV010000589.1:0-10987 GCA_036010185.1 Puia sp. | reverse complement strand
TGACGGTTGGACGGTGCGCACATCGGATCACCAGCCATCGGTTCATTTCGAGCACGATATAGCGGTTAAAAGAGGCAAGGCGGATATCCTGTCCGACTATAGCATTATAGAGGCTGCCGAGGCGGCCAATCCTCATCTATTTACAGGACATGCAGCTGCGCTGCAGTCTTAAGTTATGACACTTATTGTGATCGGCGGCGGGGCCGCGGGCATTTTTTGTGCCGTGAATGCGGCGCGTCTCAGGCCGGGGCTCCGGGTCATTGTGCTGGAGAAGACCGGTAAGCTGCTTTCCAAAGTGAAGGTCAGCGGGGGTGGCCGGTGTAATGTTACGCATGCCTGTTTCGATATCGCGGATATGGCGAAGAAATACCCGCGTGGAGGACATTTTGTACGGAAGGCTTTTCACCGGTGGTTTACGACGGATACGATCGAGTGGTTTGCATCACGTGGAGTGGAGTTGAAGACAGAGGCCGATGGGAGGATGTTCCCGGTGACGGACTCGTCGCAGACGGTGATCGGCTGTTTGTTAAGGGAGGCGGAGCGGCTTGGTGTGGAGATTTGGATGCATGCGGAAGTTCGCGGCGTGCAGCCGGCGAATCCGGGGTTCTCGGTGCGGTTGGCGGATGGAAGGGAGATTTTGGGCGATTATGTGTGTATCGCTTGCGGAGGATATCCGAAGGCTCCGATGTTCGATTGGATACGGGCGTTGGGGCATAGTATCGAGGACCCCGTGCCATCGCTCTTCACCTTCAATATGCCGGGAGATGCGATCACCCAGCTGAGGGGTGTTTCTGTCGGCGAGGCACAGGTGAAGATCGGCAGGCTCGTGGAACGGGGGCCGGTGCTGATCACACATTGGGGACTTAGCGGGCCGGCCGTATTGCGGTTGTCGGCATGGGGGGCGAGAGAACTGGCCGGATTGGGGTATAACTTTTCGATCGTCGTCAACTGGGTGCCGGAGCTGAATGAGCTGGAGCTGAGGGAGCGTTTGCAGGAGTTGCGTTATGAGTGGGGCGCAAAAATGCTCGGGTCGGTGGTGCCCTTCGCGGGTATCCCGCGGCGGTTGTGGGAGTATTGGCTGGACAGTTCGGGCATTCGAAAGGACATCCGGTGGGCGGATTTGGCCGCCCGGGATCAAAATCGTTTGGCTGGCTTGCTTGCCGCGGGTAACTTTATAATAAATGGAAAAACGACATTCAAGGAAGAGTTCGTGACGGCGGGCGGGGTACGGTTGGCGGAGGTGGATCCGGCCACCTGTCAGAGCCGGAAGGTGGCAGGGCTGTTCTTTGCGGGAGAGATACTCGATGTGGATGGGGTGACGGGAGGCTTCAATTTTCAGCATGCGTGGACGAGCGGATGGGTCGTGGCCGATACAATCAAAAACCTATCATATGGGACTTAATTCATTTGCGCCGGTGTTGACCATAAAGGTGCTGGCGCCGGCGGTGGAATTTTATAAGAAAGCGTTCGGGGCGGAGGAGCTGCTGATCGTCAAGAACGATGACGGATCGGTCCATGTGGCCGAGCTGACGTTCCAGGGAATGATCTTTCATCTGCACCAGGAGATGCCGGAGCCGGGAAAAGGGCGGGCGCCGGAGACGGCAGGGGGAACGACGGTGGAACTGGGGGTGTTTTTGGAGGATCCGGACGCATTGATGGACAGTGCGTTAGCAGCGGGCGCGCGGTTGATCCATCCGATGAAGGATTATGAATATGGGTATCGGCAGGGATCGTTTGCCGATCCGTTCGGGCATCATTGGACGTTGCAGAAGAAGCTGGCGAATGCGTGGACGGGGGTGATAGGAGGGGATGGTAAGCCGGAGTGAGTGGCTGAAAATCAATGGGAATTTCGTATCTTTGCAGCCCCGATCAAAAAACTCGGGGTTTTATTATGTCTGAAAACAATATTGTTAACTCAAACGCTGAGTCACAGGAGACTTCGGAAGTGGCGACTGCTACGGCCGAGGCTACAGCGACACCAAAAGCACCTGTGCCCGTGCAGACTGCGCATGACGATTTCGACTGGAGTATCGACAAGAGAAACGTCGCAGCCTATACGAAGGAGGAGAAGGAAAAGTACGATAAAGTGTATGAGAATACCTTTATTTCGATCACGGATGGGGAATTGGTCAAGGGTCTTGTCGTCGGATTGACAAAGACCGATGTTGTCGTCAATATCGGTTTCAAGAGCGATGGTCTGGTATCCCTGAATGAATTCCGCGACCTGGCGAATCTGAAGACCGGTGACGAGGTGGAAGTGATGGTGGTCGAAAAGGAAGACCGGGAAGGTCATTTGCATCTGAGCCGCAAACAGGCCAGGATCACGCGCGCGTGGGAAAAGATCGTCGAGGTACACAAATCCGGCGAAGTCGTTACCGGTACCGTTACCAGCAAGACCAAGGGCGGCCTGATCGTCGATGTATTCGGAATGGAGACCTTCCTGCCCGGATCGCAGATCGACGTGAAGCCTGTTACCGACTACGACCAGTTTGTCGGCAAGACGATGGAATTTAAAGTTGTGAAGATCAACGAGGCCATTAAGAATGCGGTCGTATCGCACAAGGCCCTTATCGAAAGCGATATCGAAGCACAACGTGCGGAGATCATCAGCAAGTTGGAGAAAGGACAGGTGCTGGAAGGAACGATCAAGAATATCACCGATTTCGGTGCATTCATGGACCTGGGTGGTCTGGACGGTCTGCTGTATATCACCGATATCAGCTGGGGACGTATCAGCCATCCGAGCGAAGTGCTGAAGCTCGATCAGAAGTTGCAGGTTGTGGTGCTCGATTTCGACGACGGCAAGAAGCGTATCAGCCTGGGTTTGAAACAGCTGACGCCGCATCCTTGGGATGTATTGCCTCCGACTATCAAAGAAGGCGAGATCGTCAAGGGCCGTGTCGTCAATATCGAAGACTACGGCGCATTCCTGGAGATCATGCCGGGCGTGGAAGGTCTGGTACACGTCAGCGAGATCACCTGGGCCAACACGCCGATCAACGCGAAGGAATTCTTCAAATTGGGCGACGAGCACAATGCCAAGGTCGTTACGCTGGACAAGGATGCGCGCAAGATGAGTCTTTCGATCAAGCAACTGAGCGAAGACCCATGGAATACGATACAGGACAAATTCCCGGTTGGAAGCAGGCACAATGGGCTGGTGAAGAACATCACGCCTTATGGAGTTTTTGTGGAACTGGCGCCAGGGATCGGCGGCATGATCCACATCAGCGACCTGAGCTGGCTTAAACGGTTCAATCACCCCTCCGAGTACACGAAGGTGGGACAGCATATCGACGTCATGATCCTGGGTATCGACAAGGACAACCGCAAGTTGCAACTTGGACACAAACAGCTGGAGGAAGATCCCTGGAATGCGCTGGAAGAGACGTTCAACGTGGGCTCCGTGCATGAAGGTCTCGTCATCCGCAAGGATGAGAAGGGCGCCATCGTGCAGCTGCCTTACGGTCTCGAAGGTTTTGCTCCCAACCGTCATCTCAACAAAGAAGATGGCAAGCAGGTGCAGGCCGATGAAACCGCTCCCTTCCTGGTGATCGAGTTCGATCGGAACGAGAAGAGGATCGTGCTGTCGCATACCCGTCTGTGGGAACAGGTCAAGCATGAGGAGAAGCAAGCTGCTCAGAAGGAAGCAAGGGCCGATGCTGACAAGACGCGCAAGGCGATGAAGAATATCCAGCAAAAGGTGGAGAAGCCGACGCTGGGTGATCTTGGTGCGCTGGCGTCAATTAAGGAGAAGCTGAAACAGGAGGAGAAGGATAAGGATCAGCATGCTGGTGGGAACGCCGGTGCTGCCGGTACCGAAGAGAAGAAATAAGACTCCAAGAAGATAGCAAAATAGAAACCCCGGCGGCTGCCGGGGTTTTTTTATAATGAGGAAAGCTCATGATCAGTGAAGTCGAGGAGCGAGCCGAGCCTGAGGTCGGCTGCGCCCCATTTGGGGAGGTGGGCCTGATCGGGAACGGGAATGGCGACGCAGGTCATTCGGGCGGCTTTGGCGGCGATGACGCCGTTGAAGGAATCTTCGAATGCAAGACATTGGAGTGGGCTTACGGCGAGGGATTGGGCGCAGTCCATGTAGACTTGTGGATGTGGTTTGCCGTAGGGAAGGTGTTCGGCGGACGCTACCGCCTGAAAATTATTTTCGATGCCTAGTTTTTCGACGACGACCTTGACGAGGGAGAGAGGGGAGGAAGTAGCGAGCCCGATGCGAAAATTCCGCGACCGGAAGAAGGCGAGTATCTCGTGAACGCCGGGAAGGGGATCGGCATGTGTTTTGATCTTTTCTATGACATTGTGATGCAGCGCGGCTTCGGCGGCGGGGATACGTTCCTTGCCGATGGCGAAGTGAGTGAACCAGTGATCGAGCCATTCCCTCGTCCTCAGGCCGGTGGTGTGATGATATTGAACGGGATCGAGCGTGACGTTGAACTGAAGCAGGGTTTCCATGCCGGCTTCCTGCCAGAAGGGTTCGGAATCGATCAGCAGTCCGTCCATGTCGAAGATAACGGTATTGAGACGCATAGGGAGACAAAGTTAGCGCATAACGGGATGCGAAGGCAGAGGAAAGTTGGGGCGGCGCCTGAGATGGCGCGAGAGAGGAGAGCCGTGGAGACGGAGGAAAGTTGGGGCGGTGAGTTCCCGCAACTATTCGTAAATTGGGGTATGAGCACACTGAGAGAACGATTGAAGAATGTCAGGCTGGTGAGGAAACTGGTTTATGCCATCGTGGGGAGCATTTCCTATCCCGGTCTGACGATTGTGAACCGGCTGAAGATCAGCGGTACGGAGATCCTGCGTAAGCTGCCGAAGAAGAATGTGCTTTTCGTCAGCAATCATCAGACCTATTTTGCCGATGTGATCACCTTCCTTCACATCTTTTGCGCCGTGAAGTGGAGGAAGGAGAACAAATTGGGGTTGCCGTACTATTTGCTTAATCCGTTTACAAACGTGTACTATGTGGCGGCTGAGGAGACGATGCGGTCATCCTGGGTGAGCAGGTTGTTCACCATGGCAGGCGCATTGACGGTGAAACGGACCTGGAACAAGACAAGTCATGAGGTCAGGCGCGGGTTGGATCCTTCGGATACGCGGAAGATAACGCGGGCGCTGGAGAATAGCTGGGTTATCACTTTCCCGCAGGGAACGACGAAGGCATTCGCGCCCGGAAGAAAAGGAACGGCACTGATCATTAAACAGACCCGGCCGATCGTCGTCCCGGTGGTGATCAGCGGGTTTTGGCGCGCCTTCGACAAGAAGGGGTTGAAATTCAAGAAACGCGGGACACAATTATCGGTGACTTTCAAAGAGCCGCTGGATATCGATTATGACGCGCCGACGGAACGGATATTGGAGCAGGTGATGGATGCGATCGAGCAGAGTAAATCATTTATGATGAAGGGGGCGCATCACTGGTTGAAGGTTCCGGTGTGAGATCGCGAAGGATCATTGGGAGCCGGGGACCTCTCGTGAGGCCTTGGTTCACTGAGGGCGGGTTACCGTGAATGTTTTTATTTTATAGCCTGCAAGGCCGTCGGCTGTGAGACCCTGCACGACGATGGCGAATGTGCCCGTCAGATCGGAAGTATAGACTGACAGTTCACGCCTGCCGGTGGAGGCCGTTACGACGTCTGGGCGCCACAGCAGCTGGTTCCTGAGATCGGGTAAGGGACTCTGGATCTCCGCGGCTGTCGCATAGACCGGAGTATAGAATTCACGATGTTGCTGCAGCCCATTGTATTGTACCACGACGGCGCCCGGATCGAGCTGATAACCGCCCAGATCGCCGTCATAGGACCTGAAGCTGATAATGCCGTCGCTGATGGAAGGTCCGAGATAATAGCGATGCGAGACGACGTCGATCTTTTCGATCTTGAGCGGGTTGAGGGCCATTATCCTGTCGCCATGGAACACGGGGACGCCGTCGATGAGCAATAATGGGTCGTCCTCGAAGAAGAGATTGAACAGGGCGTTCCGGACCCTGAAAATAGTCTTGCCGGATTGCTGCCGCACTTTTACATTCTCCACGAATTCGCGAATCACTTCATCCATTGTCACGAAACGGGTATAGTCGTCCAACTTATAACGATGATCCGCAATGCCATAGAAGGCAAGCGAGTCCGCCGGCGCTGCAGGGATGAGGCGATTCTTTTCGTTGATACGATAGGCATTTTCGGCCTGGACAGCGATGCTGCGGTTGAGCAATTGATCTTTTTGAAGTGGGGACGGCGGGATCGCGGATTGGGCGGGTGGCGCCCCGGCGTCGGCCTCGGCGGTGAAACGGTCGGAGAAAGGGTTGGAGACGTCGATCCGGTAATTGCTATCGGTCGTCATATTGGTCTGGACGATGATCTCGCCGTTACCATAGAATCGATCCACGTGGAAGAAAAGACTTCCGTCGTTGTGGCTGATGGCAGTGGAGAGTTTGAAATCGCGGCCGGGCACCGACAGGTAGCCGATCTTCGGCGAGGGGGGCTGGCCGGTCGCTTTGTCGATGAGCCTTGCATGAATGATGGGGCCGTCCGCTTCCGGCAGAAATTCGAAAGCCGGTTTTTTGTCGCGGAGGATGTCTTCCCAGCGGAAGCGGCTCCAGCCCTGAGTGAGCATGAGATCGTCGAGGGCGGCGGTCGTAGCGGGGTCGGTATCTGCGAAATATGAGGCGGGGGATTCTATTTTGCCTTTGAGATCCGAGCGCAGTAGCAGATAACTGAGGATGTTTTCGTCGGGAATGGGCTGGAGCGAGTCGATGAGAAAGACGGACATCGAGAGATCGGCCGGGGTAGGGTGGCCGGAGGGGTCGGTAGTGGAGAGATCGAAAGTTAGTTTGGTGCGGGGGGCGGCTTGGGTAGCGGAGGCGGTGGCGGATGAGGTGACGGCGGGGGTGCTCACGTCGATGTGTAATCGCTTTTGAGGCGGTTTGCAATAGAGGCGTTCGCAGACTGGCAGGCGGTCCGCCGTAAAAAGGGTGATATGCGAGATGCCGTCGTCGAGGCTGTCTTTGTCGATGGTGAATGCGGTTTGGTTGTTCTCGAGGCGGTGTGCCTGAATGGACCTGATGCGATGGCGGGTATGGACGAAAAGATAGAGGGTCGGATCGGCGGGTGTCGTTGTCGAGCGAACGGTGATGCGCAGGTGGCGGGCGTCGATATCTTCGAGGTGTATGACGAAACCGTCGTCATAAGCGTCAGGGAGTTTTTCGGTCGTGGTGCCGGCGGGGGTTGTGACCAAAGCGATATAGGTGTTGCCGCGGAGAGGAGTAAGGCTGAAATGTCCCATGCCAAAGCGCTGGGAGGTGAATCGGGCGACGGTATCTTTTTTCTGATCGAGTATGATGCCGGTGCAGGAGGGGGCGAGGGATTTGAAAGCTATGACGGAGGGCAGGCCGTTGACCAGATTGCCGCCTTCGGGGAAGAAGCGGATGGCGGAGGTTGACAGGACGGCGGCCTGTGTGGACCCGGACGAGGTGGCGACAGCGGGCCGTGCGGAGTCGGTTAAAGGTTCGTTCGTGAGCGTGTTGATGATCGTGAGCCCCTGGTGGAAATAAAAATCCGGGCTGAAGTTCTTCATCCAGTTGGTGTAGGCGCGAAAAGTATAATGGCCGGAAGTAATGGAGGATGGTATGCGGAAGGAGCCGTTGCCGGTGCCGTTGTTCAATTCGATCTTGGCCTGGAGGATGGATTTTTGGTCTTTATCCAGGAGCTCCACATAGGCGATGCTGGAGAGGGATTGGGAGGTATTGGAGCCGGAAAGGGACCGGGAGGTATTGGAGCCGGAAAGGGATTGGGAGGTATTGGAGCCGGCGTCGACATCGTAAGCTTTAAACCAGATGATCTCGCCGGCGAGATACACCGTCTTATCTATATGTACGAAGAGTCGCTCCTGGCGGGTTGGATAGCGATCGAAAGCCGCGGCGAGACTATCAGCGACGGGGTTTTGGGACGTGATGGGGTGAACGTCCGGGCTTTGTGCCGTCGCGGAGCGGAAGCCGGCAAGCGAAAGAGCGGCGGCAAGTAGCAGCGGGAAGGACCTGTATCGATGAAATAAGTTACTCATTTTTTTGTATTAGTGCCAGAAAGAAGGTTTGATCCGGGTGCCTCCCTGATACCGGCAATCCAGACAGAATTTCGGCGCCAGGATCATAGTGCCGCCGCTGAAATAATAGGGTGCGATCGAAGTGTCGGATACGGGGTAGGTCGGGAAAAAGTCAAAGCTGTAAGGGAACGTTGAGGTACGGCATCCGGGGAGGGATATGGGATTCACCCAAGCCGTGAGAACGGTATCGGCGATGAAAATACGTTGCTGCGTTACGGATGACGCGCTGAGATAGCCGATGACGGGTTCGGACGGATTGGTGATACAATGGATATTTCCGAGGAGTTGCGTGGGTTGCAGATCGAAGAGGGTCCCGACGCTCTGCGATGTCTTTTCGATGAGGTTCCAATAATCGTAGGCATCCGGGGTGAGCACGTATTGTCTGACCAGGATGCTGTATTCGACCGCGACCCTGGGGTCGCCGAGAGGCAAAGTGATCAGCGGAAAGGCGGTGATGACGTCCTGGCCAAGTGCGATGGAGGTAGTGATCAATACATTGGTCGAGTTTGCGGAGGACCAGCAATACCAGTTCTCGTCACTGGAATCGGCGACGGCGACCTGATTGTTGACCAGCGTCCAAGCAGCAATCAGCAGGGCGTTGTGCTGCCAGGTTTCGGCATAATCATACCTGTAATACCGGCTATTTCCGGTGGGGTCGTGTGTGGCGGCGTAGATGGTGAGATCGCCGGGCTGGCTCCAGAAGATGCTGTCGATCGGCGGGGATTGTTTACAGGGTACCGCATCCGACGAGTATTTCCGGCCGTCCGCGGTAGTGATCCTAATGCTATACTGTTGGGTGGTGTCGAGGTTCAGCGGCCCGCTGGAATAGAAGCCCGTGTTCCCCGTATCGGTCAGCGGATATACATCGCCGTGTTTTCCAATAATGGAGAATTGCGCATGCAGTTCGGGAATGCCGATAGTCGTGGAGTCGTTGAGGCTCCGGGTCCGGTTGAGATTGAACGTCGTGAGGGCGAACCGGCCGGTATTGATAAAGCCATCGACGACCAGGTAATTGTTGGACGCCTGTATGGCGGGCGGGTTATAGGACTGTCTGCAGGCCCCCATGACGACCAACAGTATGATGGTGCCGGCGAGGGAGAGTGTGACGGCGGGGAACAGCGGGAGGAGTTTGTATCTATGGAGTGCGTTATGCATTAGCGGTGGTTTGCATTATGGCCAGAATGAGGGTTTGATCCGGGTGCCGCCCTGATAGCGGCAGTCCAGGCAGGATTTTGGGGCTACTACCATGGGGCCATTGGAGATAAAATAATAGGGGCCGACAGTGGTATCGGTTACCGGATAAGCCGGGAAGATCGAAAAAGGGTAGGGGACCATGGATGTTTGGCATTCCGGCGGGACGGGATCCACCCAACCGTTGAGCACGGAATCGGGGATGAATAAGCGCTGCTGCGTCACGGAAGATGCCGTGATATAGCCGATGATCGGTTCCGAAGGGTTGGTGAGGCAGTGGATATTGCCGGTGAGCTGCGTGGGTTGCAGATCGAATAGGGTTCCGACGTCCTGGGATGTTTTTTCGATGAGGTTCCAATAATTGTATGCGTCTTCGGTGAGCGCGTATTGTCGCACCAGGATGCTGTACCCGATAGCGAGCCGGGGATCGCCCTTCGGGATTACGTTTAAGGGGAAGGCGGTGACAAGATCCCGGGCAAGCGCGACGGAAGTAGTGATCAGGACATTGGTCGAATGTGCGGTCGACCAGCAATACCATGTTTCGTCGGTGGAATCCACGGGAGTGACCTGGTTATTGATGACTGTCCAGGGGCTGGTCAGCCTGGAATTGTGCTGCCAGGTTTCGATATAGTCGTACCGGTAATAGCGGGTATTGCCGGTGGGGTCATGGGTAGCGGCATAGATGGTGAGATCGGACGGCTGGCTCCAGAAAAGGCTGTCGATCGGCGGAGACTGTTTGCAGGAAACTCCATCCGAGGAATATTTGCGGCCGTCGGATGTCGTGATCGAGATAGTATACTGCTGCGTGGTGTCCAGGGACAGCGGGGCGCTGAAGTAGGTGCCGTCATTCGCGGAATCCGCCAGCGGGTAGGCGTCTCCGTGTTTTCCGAGGATGGCGAACTGCGCGTGCAGCTCGGGGACGCCGATCGTGGTGGAATCATTGAGGTTGCGTGTCCTGTTCAGACGGAATGAGGAGACGGATGCATGGCCGGTGTTGACGAAGCCATCGACGACAAGATAGCTGTTGGACGCCGTGATAGCCGGCGGGTTATAGGCTTGTCTGCAGGCTTGCAGACCGGCAATCAGCAGCGCGGAGCCCGTGATCAGCAGGATGGCGGAAGAGACGATGGATATGCGATTGGGCGTCATCTAAAATTTGATAGAATAGGTTACGAATGGGATGGCCGTACCGAAAATGGATAACTGATACCCCTTGATCTGCCCGTTCTCCTGCTGGAAATAAATAGAATAAGGATTTTTGCGTGCTGTCAGGTTGTATACGCCGAAGGTCCAGAAATTATGGGTGACTTGTTTTACCCGGTGGTTACCGTCGATGGTGAAGGACAGGTCCCATCTGAAATAATCGGGTATCCGGTATTGGTTGCGTTGCGAATAATAGAGACCGGGAGAGCCGCCGAGGTTAAAGACCGCCAGGGGGAGGGTGATGGGTCTGCCGGTGTTATATACGACATTCGTGGAGATGCTATAGCGATGGGTGAATCGGAAATTACCGACAATATTGACGTTATGTGGCTTATCGAAACTGGCCGGGTACCAGTTGCCATTGTTGATGAGCTGACCGGCGAGAGGGTCGTCCTGTTTGAGGAAGGTGCGCGACCAGGTGTAGCTGACCCACCCGTTGAGCCGGCCGGCCTGTTTCCTGAGGAGGAATTCCGCGCCATAGGCT
>DASYSV010000586.1:0-7207 GCA_036010185.1 Puia sp. | reverse complement strand
AATTGTTGGTGAGGACCTGGATGGGCAACATAGGAAGGAAGGGAAGGAAGGCGCTGGCGCCGACGACGGTGAACATGTTGCCGAAATTCGAGCTGGCGGACATTTTGATGTATTTGACGATGTTGCCGAAAACGCTGCGGCCTTCTGCCACACCCTGCTCGAGTACGAGCAGGCTGTTTTCCAGCAGGATGATATCGGAAGATTCCTTTGCTACATCCACGGCGCTGTCCACCGAGATGCCGATATCGGCAGCTTTGAGGGCGGGGGCGTCGTTGATACCATCGCCCATGAAACCGACGACATGGCCATTTTGTTGTAATGCCTGTATGATGCGTTGTTTTTGGAGGGGAACGAGCCGGGCGAAGATGGTATTATCGCCCGCGGCTGTTGCCAGTTGATGGTCGTCCAGTTGATCGATATCGGGCCCGAGAAGGATCTTATCTGTGGGCATTCCCACTTTTTGGCAAATATAGGAGGCGATGGATTCATTGTCGCCGGTGAGGATCTTGACTTCTACGTGTAATTTTTTCAGTCTTGCGAGGGCTTGTTCGGCAGACTCCTTTGGGGGATCGAAAAAAGAGAGGAACCCAAGGAGAGTAA
Source organism: Puia sp. (assembly GCA_036010185.1). Taxonomy (GTDB): domain Bacteria; phylum Bacteroidota; class Bacteroidia; order Chitinophagales; family Chitinophagaceae; genus Puia. The sequence goes on along the minus strand of DASYSV010000586.1, from coordinate 6,607 downwards.
GGTCTTTTTCGTCGCAGGCTTCATAATGCGGGCCGTCGGGACTTCTTTCTATGGGCCGGTAGGCCAGTGCGACAACGCGGAAGCCTTTGCTGTTGAGTTTGTGGACGAGCTGCAGGCTGGCTGTTTTGTCGGATTCCGTGAGAGGCTTCAAATCGTTGTCGGTGTCGATTTGCGTGCAGACATCGAGCAAGCCTTCGACGGCACCTTTACAAATGAGAAGATCGGGACCGTCCTTTTCGCAGACGACTACGGACATGCGTTTGCGCTGGAAGTCGAAGGGTATCTCGTCCACCTTGCCGAAGTTAGCGCAGAGTTTTTCTGCCGATGCCTCCTCTTCGCACCCGAGGACGGCGTCATCGAGAATGTTTTTGAGACCCGTATGATAGCAGCTGTTCAGGTATCCGTATTCAAGGACTTTTGTGCTGCTGTTGCCGTGAACGTCGAGGTGTTGTTCCAGAACGATCTTGCCACGGGTGATGGTCCCGGTCTTGTCGGTGCACAGGATATCCATGGCCCCGAAGTTCTGGATGGCGTTGAGCCGTTTGACGATGACTTTTTTCCGAGACATGGCGATGGCGCCTTTGGAGAGGTTGACGGAGACGATCATGGGCAGCATTTCGGGGGTAAGCCCTACGGCAACCGCCAGGGAGAAAAGGAACGCTTCGAGCCAGTCGTGTCTCGAGAACCCGTTGATGATAAAGACGGCAGGCACCATGATGAAGATGAACCGGATCATCAGCCAGGTGAAGCGGTTAATGCCTTTGTCGAAACTGGTCGGCGGACGGTCGCCGATGATGCTGTGTGCGAGTGCGCCGAAATAGGTATGGCTTCCTGTGGTGACTACCAGGGCGGTGGCAGAGCCGCTGACCACATTGGTTCCGAGGAAACAGCAGTGATGGACTTCGAGGGGGTTTCCGGATGGGTTGGGCATCGCCTTTTCGTTTTTTTCCACGGGGAGAGATTCCCCGGTGAGGGTGGCCTGGTTGATGAAGAGGTCCTTTGCGGACAGTATTCGCAGGTCGGCCGGGATCATATCGCCGGCGGCGAGTATCACCAGGTCGCCCGGGACGAGCAGCCGGAGGGGAAGCTCGCATTGTTTGCCGTCCCGAAAGACGGTCGCATGTGTGCTCACCATGGCCTTGAGCTTTTGGGCTGCGTTATCGGCCCGCATTTCCTGGAAATAGCGCAGTACGACGCCCAGGATCACCATGATGAAGATGACGATGGTGGCGCGGATATCGCCGGTGAGCCAGGATGCGGCTCCTAGGATGGAAAGCAGGATGACGAGGGGGTTTTTCAAATGGAGCCAAAGGCGGCGGAACGGAGAGGGCGGTTTTTCGCGGGCGATCTCGTTGTGGCCGTAGGTTTTGAGTCTTTCTTCGGCGACGGTGGTGGAGAGACCCTTTTCCGAGAATTGCAGTCGATCCTTTAGCGTGGCTAAGGGAAAGGAGATCGCTTCGAGGAGCTGCTTGTTTTTTAATGCGGGAGCCTTTGACGTTGTGTTTTGCATGGTGTCCGGCTGTTGGGTGTCGCTGGCCGATGCGGCATGCCTGCTCAGGGATGCGCAATGAATACCGGCAGCCGGTGATCATGGATGACCTGTTCGCCGAAGCTGTGTTTGGCAACATAAGAAAATGGGGATCGGCTGTAGCAACCCGTGATCAGCAGGACATGTTTCTTTTCGCTGATCCAGGAGGCGAAATAGTGTGCCGCCTTGAAGTGCAGCTTGGAGAATCCGACGGCACTGAAATGCAGTCTGGTGTAATATTTCAGGTGATCGAGATCGGGGATCTCGTCCGATGCTTCGTCCCGGATATATACGATCTCGGAGGGCAGTTCGGAATAGTTCGGGAAGAGATAGCTGAATTGTTTGATGGCGTAAAGGCTTTCCTTGCTGCCGTCATAGGCGATGAAGAGTTGATCACATTGGCGGAAGTCTTCTGGGATGACGAGGACGGGACACTCGGCCGAATGGAGCGCCTCTTGCAGGTAGGAATTGGGTTGCCGGAGGTTGATGTCGGCATAGAAAAGTTCGCCGCTCAGGAGGATAAGATCGGCGAACCGGCTTTCGTTCACGAGCAGGTGCTTATCCCACTGCTGGTCGTTGGTATGGATGCGATGCCGGATATGATGCTGTTCGCATTGTTTGGCGAATATGGCTTTGTTGGCCATTACCGTTTGCTTTTCTTCTTCTTCGAGACGGTAGAAAGGGCCCTGGACGGGGAACTGGGTGACCGTGACCATGGCTTCGAGATCGATAGGGCTGAAGAAGAGGCCCAGGGCTTCGACCGGCGCGTCCTGCTGCATGGAGAGCAGGAAGTTGAAGGCTCCTTTTGGGAATTCCTTACCAGCGCACACGAACAATACTTGTTTCATAAAAAATGAATTTATGGTGTGTAAGAGTCATCCTTCCTCGCCGGCGGCCAATTCGCGGCCGCGGTCGTTCTGTTGTTTAAGGGTCCAGCTGCGGGTCATTTTTGTTTCAATCCAGAGGCGACCGCTTTTGCGGAAAATCTGCACGGGTAAGGCGAATAAGACCTGAAGGGAGGTCTCCAGTTCGCTGACCGTCATGCTATCAGCCAATCTGGCGTCGTCCCGGAGGGCGTCACCGGCCTTTTGCCGTAGAGCTGCTTCTGCGTGGGGGTCTCCCGGATTGGACGATTCGCTCCCTTGCCCGGGAAACTCAATTCTCAAATAGGGATAGATCCTATTGAATTCGTTCTCTACTTCCCGGAGGAATGGCCTGCTGACATGCGATTTCATAATATGCGCTCCCATAACAAAAATATTTTATACTACCATTCAGAACATGACGGATGACAGCCGGCGACATGATATTTGTCATATTGGGTACGGTGGCCGCTTCCTCCGGGTTGATCTTGTTGTCAAAAGGGCCTGGCGGGGCAATTAAAAGGCGATGGAGGCTTCGGCGCACCATCCGTAGAACTTACCGCCATTGAGGATATTGGTACTCGGATAGCCCATATAGACCTGGTTGACATATTCGAGCTTGAGCATGACGTTATGATTCAGGAACCAGCCTACGCTACCGGCTTCGCGTTCGATAGTGACATTGCTGGTCGAACCCGGCAGGGCGGCGTTTACGGTATTGTAGCGGAAACCCACCCAGAAGTTCTCGTTCCTGGTAAACCGATAGATGGCGTCGAATGCCCATTGCGTGGCCTGGCGTTGAGTTTTTTCCGTGCTGGTGCGGCCTTTGGCATTCTCATAGGTACCGAAGAGTTCCAGACCTTTGAATTTCAGGAAGGCATTGCTCATATACGCATTGACCTCTTCGCTGAAGCCGGGGTTGAGACGGCCCGAGAACGGGTTATAGTCATTCGCATTATTGAGCGTAGTGCCTTTGGCAATTGCGGCATTCGACATGACGCCGTAGTAATGGGAGCCCGTGCGGTCGCCACCGAATAGGGTGTTGCTATTGGCGCTCTTGTCGATATAAAAGCTCTGGCTGAGGCGCAACCGGAAATCTTTCGTGAGCTGTTTGTCATAGCCGAGCTTGCCATGCCAGGCGGGGTCATATTTGTTCAGCTGACCGGTGGCGGAGTCGACCTTTGTAGCGGCAAGGATCGTTGGGTTTAGTTCGCCGTTAGTGATTCCGCCGAGAGCAAACAATCCGCTCTTGCAATGATAGATGACCTCACCGCCGATCTCGGTGGCGAATTCGTCCATGATATAGTTCTCGATGAAAGGGTTGTAGATGGAGTTACCGCCATCGGTCCGGCGAAATACCTGATCGCCATAGTTGACATCGAATTGTCCGATCTTGATGGTAACGCTCTTCATGATATTGTCGATGAGGCTACTGTGCAGGAAGAGCAGTTTGTCGAACTGGATATACCCGCCTTTTACCCAGGCATCTTCATGGTGTCTGGAAGCCAGGTAGCTGGTAAGGTTTACCCGGATACCGTCCGCGAGTTGGACGTCGAGATTCAGGTTAGCCATCGCAAGGTCGAAACCGGGTGTCAGGTCCTCGAGGCTGTTGACGTTACCGGAGTATCCGTTCATCGTCATCGATGACGCCGTGTTCTTGTTGTTCAGGTTCTGAAAGGTCTCTTCGAAATTGCCGCCGACCTTGACGTGGAGCTTACGGAAGGAAGTCGTGTCGTTCTTGGTCGTTTCGAAGACGTTGAGACCCGTCTTGTCGTTGGGGCGGTAATATTGCATATGCCCATCCTGTGCCGCCGCAGTGAGGGCGGAGGCCAGCAGGATAATCGGGAGTATTTGCCGAACAGCGTTGATTGAACGTGTGAGGCTGTTGAGGGTTTTCATTGTCAATTTTTTAAATTGTTAAGAATTGTCTGGCTAATAAAATTTGTTTTGAAATGTATGGTGATATCGGGTGAGGCATGCATCGTCCCGAAAAGGGCCGAGGGGGGCGTCACACCGAAATCGGTCATTTTTAAACGTTGGTATCCTTCGAATTGTAGTTCTCCACGGGTGATCTGAAAGGTGTTGACCTCCATGGTCACCGGCCGGCAGACGCCTGCAAGCGACAGGCTGCCTTTCACGGGGATGGAAATGCCGCAGTCTCTTACCGGGTTGAGTGTCAGCGGGGCGGACAGTGTGAAGAGAATTTTGGGATACGTCCTTGCTTTAAGCGCGTCGTATGTCTTATTGTCCATTACCCGACCCATGTCGCTCTTGATGGAAAGGACATTCATAGTGATACGGATCGAGGCAATGCTGATGGTGCCGTCCGGATTTACTTCGGCTTCCACGGCACCGGAAACCTGGCAAACATCCTCTTTCCAATCCCTCAGGTTCGATGTACCGGTGATGGTGACCGTGTGTTCTGCCGAGAGGACGTACAGATCCCGTGACGGATCGCCGGCGCTGGTCAGCAGGAGAACGAGGAGTAGTAATAAGACATTTGGTTTCATTGCGCTTCGTTTATCAGGGGTTTGTCTTTTCAAATACGAGGCCTGCGACAAGTCCCTGCAGAAGGCCGAATGCCAGCCAGGTGGCTACCATTGTGAGCGATACGCTTAAGGCGCTATAAGTAATCCACATGGCGGGAAAGATGGCGACAAGAGCGTAGATCAGTCCGAATTCGATGCCCTTTGTGAGGAAAGATCCCTTCAGCGCGCCCTTGAAGCGATCCCAGAACCAGGCGAGTGCGAACGCGATCACGAAGGGATGCGCATAATAGATCATATAGCGGCCGGACTCGTTGTCGAAAGAGGGATCATAATATTGCTCTGCGACGGTGGGGAAGAGCCAGATGGTGGCGTATAGTCCCAGAACGCTGAGGGTGAGTAGCACTATGCCTGCTATCAATCCCGATGTAACGATCTTTTTCATGTGTTGATTTTTATTAAGGTGGTTAGGCGCGTTTGAGGGTTAGTTTGAACGAAAGAGTAATGTCATTACCTGTCTTTATGGTACCAAGCATGAAGGTTGGGGGAACGATGCTGAAGTCTTTCATGCTGATGTTCTCTTTGCCGGACACAGTGATAGTGTTGTCGGACAGGTTGGGCTGACAGACGGCCAGGATCTGCGCATCACGGGTTGCACCGGCGATATTCAATTTGCCGGTGACGGTGACCTGGCTTGCGCCTGCCGGGGCGGGTGCGATTGTCACGGAGGTGGCGGTAAAGCTGATCTGTGGGTCTTTGTCGGACTTGAGTGCTTTGTAGGCGTTATTGTCCATGGCGGAGTGCTCGCTTTTCAGTGCATTGACCGGGGTGGAGAAGGAGATGGACCGGACAGCGGTGATCTGACCGGTCGGGGTAAGCTCGAATGTGGCATCGCATTGGACTTTGACCGAGGTCATGGTCCAGTCATGCAAGGTCGAGGTACCGTTGATGGTCAGGTTGGCGGTGGTGCTGATGTAACGGACCTGGGAATTGGCTGTAAGGTAGAAGAGGAAGGGGAATAGGGCCAGGAGCGATATCGATTTCCCCGGGAATGAATATGTGTACATGGCGATAGATTTTGATGGTGTAAAAGTATTCGCCGATGGGGCAGGGGAAGATGACGATCGTAGCGCGCGGAGATGATGTTGGTGACCGGCGGAGGTGACGTTGGTCAGCGGCGGAGATGATTTGACGCAGGTGGGGGGAGAGGGAAGCCAGGTGTGAGGGGGGAGAAGATTGGTCAGGAGAGCCGGGATCAATTTTGGGGAATGACCGGTGAGGATTTGAATATTTGGGCCAAAGGAGCGAGGAACGGAACTTTTTGTCCGTCAGGCCGTCGGGAGGATTTTGAGTGAACTAAAACGAGGGAGGGCCCGCGCTCACATGCCCTGCGGGTATACAAAGCCGGTTTCGGCCTCTTTCACTTTTACGGGACGTATCTCGATGCTCGCCGAAGGCACATACTCGAATTCCGGATTCCGTTTGGCGATCGCGACGGCTTCTTCAAAATCATCCGCGAGGATATGATAGTAACCGACCTGCACTTCTTTGCCCGGATCAATGAGCGCCATATTCCATCCGTCTTTCTTTTTGGAAAGGGTCGCGCCTTCCCGGGCGATAGGCTGGGCCGCGATCAGAATTGCAGCGGCTTTCAACTGGCCAATGTATGCCTCACATTGTTTGATGAATGAAAGATGTTGGTCGGCGCTCAATGCCGCTTTGGCGTCGCC
>DASYSV010000215.1:0-6947 GCA_036010185.1 Puia sp. | reverse complement strand
CATGGCTGCCGGTATAATTGTGGTTTAACAGCGTCTCGAGGACGAGGCGGGTCCTACCGCAAAGCGACATCATTTTGGAGAAAGAGGCGGTATGCCTGAATTCAAGCAGGTTTTCGCTGACGGAAGTCGCCGGTTTCCGCGGCCGCACAAACTGGGAAAGATGTACGGGCAGGAATCTGAAATTGAAAACATCCACTGTCGCTATCTTTTCGGAACATCCGGAGCCGTTTTCCAACCTGCAGGAGTCGCATTCAGCCTCTCCCGGGATCATGACAACTCCGCCGGACCGGGAATTTGCCGATCGCCGGCAATACGTGTTGCCGGCAAAACAAAACCGAAGCTCGAGGTAGTTCTGAGAGGGGTCTTCCCGCTTGTAATGGTAAACCATCATCCCGAGGTCCTCTACAGTCCATTGGGGATGTTTTGCGTACCGTTTGATACTGTATTGTACCGACCCGGGTATCTGCCGCTGACTCTCCAGCAGAAGGACCATCTGGTCCTCCATAACAGGTTGTTTATATGCCATCGTCAATATATCCGGAGCCTGAAACATCCCGCAAATTTACGCCGGAAAACTGAAAAAAACCCCTTATTATTCGTACATTTGCAGGCCCTATTAATTTATTGTTAACTACTCTATTCCACAGTCTAAAAAATGAGCGAAACAACACAGGATGTCCTGACGGCCGCCAGCAATGGTTACGGTGCGGACAGTATCCAGGTTCTCGAAGGTTTGGAGGCGGTGCGCAAACGTCCCGCCATGTATATCGGAGACATCAGCGAAAAGGGTTTGCACCACCTGGTATATGAGGTGGTGGACAACTCCATCGACGAAGCTCTGGCGGGTTATTGCAAGAACATCGAGGTGACCATTTTCGAGGACAATTCGATCAAGGTGGAAGACGATGGTCGCGGAATACCGACCGGTATCAATACCAAAGAAAAGAAGAGCGCTCTCGAGCTGGTAATGACCATTTTGCACGCGGGAGGCAAATTCGATAAGAATACCTATAAGGTCAGCGGCGGTCTGCACGGCGTCGGCGTCAGCTGCGTCAATGCGCTCAGCTCCGATCTGCATGTCACCGTATTCCGCGAAGGAAAGGTCTTTGAACAGGAATATAAGATCGGCGTCCCCCAGTATCCCGTCCGCGAGATCGGCAAAAGCGATAAGACGGGCACTACGACCCATTTCTGGCCCGATACGAGTATTTTCACCTCGACGGTGTACAAGAAGGATATCCTGGAAGGCCGGCTCCGGGAATTGGCTTATCTCAACCGGGGAATACGCATTGCCCTGCTAGATTTGCGCGAAAAGGAAGAGGACGGCAGTCCTTACAGCAAGACTTTTTACAGCGAAGGCGGCATCGTGGAATTCGTGGAAATGCTCGACAAGAATGCGGGCCGGTCACCCCTCATACCCAAGATCATCTATGTAGAAGGCCGGGACGAGGTTACCAATGTTGCCGTAGAGGTGGCGCTGACCTACAACGACAGCTATAGCGAACACATCTACTCCTACGTCAATAACATCAATACGATAGAAGGCGGCACACATGTAGCTGGATTCCGCCGCGCACTGACCCGGGTATTCAAGGCCTATGGTGACAAACAAGGGCTTTTCGAGAGAGCCAAGGTCGAGATCGAAGGCGATGATTTTCGCGAAGGTCTGAGTACTATCGTGTCGGTGAAAGTGCCGGAACCGCAGTTCGAAGGACAGACCAAGACCAAGCTTGGTAACAGCGAGGTTAGCGGTGTGGTCGATTCCACCGTCTCCAGAATGCTGGACGCCTATCTCGAAGAAAATCCAAGAGACGCCAAGAATATCATAGCAAAGGTGGTACTCGCCGCACAGGCCCGGGCCGCGGCTAAAAAGGCAAGGGAGCTGGTTCAACGCAAAAGCGTGCTCAGCGGCGGCGGTTTGCCGGGTAAGCTGGCCGACTGCTCCGATCGGAATCCTGACCGCTGTGAGCTGTTCCTCGTCGAGGGTGATTCGGCAGGCGGCACCGCCAAACAGGGAAGAGAGCGTAGCTTTCAGGCCATCCTCCCGTTGCGGGGTAAGATCCTCAATGTGGAAAAGGCCATGGAGCACAAGATCTATGAGAATGAAGAGATCCGCAACATGTACACCGCACTCGGGGTGACGGTCGGGACGCCGGAAGATCCCAAGGCTTTGAACCTCGCCAAGCTGCGTTATCACAAGCTGATCATCATGACCGATGCGGACGTGGACGGCAGTCATATCGCCACCCTGATCCTCACGTTCATTTACAGGTATATGAAAGAGATGGTCGAACAGGGTTATGTCTATATCGCTCAACCGCCGCTGTACCTCGTGAAAAAGGGAAAAGAACAGTCATATGCGTGGAATGAAGATCAGCGGCGCGGATTGATAGAAAAGCTGGGCGGCGGAAAGGAAGATAGCGTTACAGTGCAACGCTATAAGGGCTTGGGCGAAATGAACTCGGATCAGTTGTGGGATACGACCATGAACCCGAATACGCGCACCCTTAAGCAGGTGACGATCGAAAGCGCCGCCGAGGCCGATCGCATTTTCAGCATGCTGATGGGCGACGAAGTGGCGCCGAGAAGAGAGTTCATCGAATCGCATGCGAAATATGCGAAATTGGATGTATAAGTAAAAAATGGTAATATTGCTTTAAATCAATGAATTATGTCAACCGTAACACTCACGGCCTATAATGTTAAGACGAAAGAGAAGAATGTGCCTATCCAGGATGCCGTCATCACCAAGACTGCGAAAGGTGCTTATATGGCGCAAGGACATGACGGGAAAGGCAACAAGTTGACTACCCTGTTGGGTGAGGAAAAAGCGCTCTCGGCGATCAAGGCCGGGATTGCAAAACAAGGATGGTAAACGCGTAGAACTAACTCCCCTATTCCCGATATTAAAAGCCTATCCGCCGATGAAGTAGCGAACGCCAACGGTGAATGCATTTGTGCCGCCGAGCGAGCTGCTGATATAAAGAGAATGGCTCTTGCTTTCCTGCGAAGATTGGCCTGTGACTACGGCTGTCTCGCTGGAATGATTGTAATGCACGGCAAAGAAATTCGGAAGCCCTGTTTCTATCTGCCAATGTTGGTTTATCGCATAGGCGATGCCGGGATACAGTAACAATTGTATCCCGTAGGAGTTCGTTTTGTCCGACGAGGGCGGTACGTTCAACGGATAATCCGTACTCGTATGCCCGTAGTTGATCCCGGCTTCTGCCTGGCCGAAAAGATAAAAACCATTGCCCAGAAGTTTGTAACGCCGCAGGAAGACACCCGCATAAAAGGAATTGCCTGCCTGGGTGTCGTTCGGTTCACCGGCATTCATATAGTCCGAGATGGAATGGCTATAGGAAAGATCGATCCCCAGCACCAGGTTCGTCCTTATCGCCTTCCCGATGGAGGGGTTGATATTCAAATCGTGGGTGAGGTAGGTGGCTGAAGGGTTATCGGAGCGTTGGTCCTGATAAGCAATATTACCCCCGATAATGATGGCACCTTTACCAACCTGGGCCTGTGCGACCGAACAAATTACGATGCAAGCGAACACGGAATAGATCCTCTTCATAAAAAAGTTTGAGTTTGCAGATGCCGTAAGATGAAAAGAAAGCCCGGCATGTGCAAGCACCAATGCCCGGTTTAATCAAAGTTTAAGCCTGCTTTAATCAAAGTTTAAGCTATCCTGTCCGCGCCAAAATATGTATGCAGCGGCTGCGGAAGCGCAATATATCCGTCTGCCTGGTGATCCTCCAGCAGACAAGCCACGATGCGGGGAAGCGCAAGCGAGCTGCCATTGAGCGAATGAGCAAGTACTGACTTACCGGAGGCATCTTTGAAGCGGATTTTCATTCGATTAGTCTGGAAAGATTCGAAATTGCTGACCGAGCTCACCTCCAGCCATTTATCCTGGGCAGCGCTATAGACCTCGAAATCGTAGGTCATGGCCGAGGTGAAACCCATATCGCCGCCGCACAAACGAAGGATGCGGTATGGAAGCCCGAGGGATTGCAAAAGTCTTTCGACATGGAGTACCATTTCTTCCAGAACTTCATAGCTTTTGGAAGGATCGACGATCTGGACGATCTCCACCTTGTCGAACTGGTGAAGCCGGTTGAGACCACGGACATCCTTACCGTAGCTGCCTGCTTCCCGCCGGAAGCAGGGAGTATAGGCCGTCATCTTTATAGGAAGCTGGGACTCCTTCAGGATTTCATCACGATAGATATTCGTTACCGGCACTTCGGCGGTGGGGATCAGATACAGGTTATCTTCATTTACAAAATACATTTGGCCTTCTTTATCAGGCAGCTGGCCCGTGCCGCGTGCCGAGGCCTCGTTAACGAGAATGGGAGGCTGATATTCCGAATAGCCGGCAGCCGTATTGAAATCGAGGAAGTACTGAATAAGGGCACGCTGCAGTTTTGCACCTTTTTTGATGTATACCGGGAACCCGCTGCCGGTGATCTTGTTGCCCAGTTCGAAATCGATCAGATCGTATTTTTTTGCAAGCTCCCAGTGAGGAAGCGCCGTTTTGGATAACGCCGGCCGGTGGCCGCCTTCACGGATGGTCACATTGTCTTCGGCGGACCTTCCGGGAGAAACAGCGGCGGCAGGCAGATTGGGAAGCAGTACGACGGCAGCATTCAGCTGCTTCTCTACTGCCGCAAGTTGGTCCGCGATCGGCGCCTGCGAGGCCTTGAGCGTCGCCACTTCCTGCTTTTTTGCTTCGGCCTCTCCTTTTTGGCCCTTTGCCATGAGCTGACCGATCTCTTTGGACAAAGCATTTATTGCCGACAGGGTGGTATCGGATTCGAGCTGCAGCTTTCTGCGCTGATCGTCGAGACGGACGATGTCGTCCACAAGTGCCGTTTCGGTGAAATTCCTTATAGCCAATCTTTCCTTTACAAAGTCCACATTTTGACGGATGAATGCCACCTGTAACATTTTCTCAATTTTGGGCCAAAGGTATCACCCGGACAAAAAATTGCCGAAAAATAATTTTTTGCCCGGGACCCGCTAATGACTTTGAACCGGATTCCATCCGGTTTTGACCCGAAAGCTGTAAATTTCACTATAAAAATCTTTATATGCTCGACCCAACCATGATCACCACCAGCACTGCACTCGAAGGACATCGTGTCCTGCGTAACCTGGGCGTCGTCCGCGGTATTACAGTACGATCCCGAAGCCTGCTGGGCAATCTTGCCGGCGGACTGCAAACATTGCTCGGCGGACAAATATCAGTATATGTAGACCTTTGTGAAAAGACAAGGGAAGAGGCATTTCAATACATGATGCAACATGCGGCGGAAAGAGGCGCCAATGCCATTCTCAATATGCGTTACGATGCGAACGAAGTGATGAATGGGGTGACCGAGGTGCTGGCTTATGGAACTGCGGTGTTGGTCGAGAAGGTCTGATAGGTTGCGGATGCAGGGGAACAGGGGAGCACCGGATACCGGGCGACCGAATTCCTTATCTTTGCGTCATGCAGCAGCTACAAGACGATTTGCAGGCGCGTTGGTGGGATCTGGAAGCCACGCTGACACAACGGTTCGGGAAAAAACCCGATATGGAAACCATTTTATTTCTCATCGGTGTGCAGGAGTTCGGAGACGTACGCAGGAAATTTACCAAGGAAGAAAAACAGGATCTCATGCATATCGCGGTCTGTTCGCTATTCGGGCAAAGCGGTTATTACGAGATCGAACGGGTCGATGAGGAGGGATGGCCGCATTTCCGACAGCTGAAGGCCTTGCCCGTCATGAGTCTGATCGAACAGGAGAATTTTCTGAAGGATCACATCCTGCTGTATTTCGGGAAGGACTCGACCGAATCTGAACTGAACAACTTATGATAAAAAGACTGCTGGCAGGAGGGTTTTTGCTCGCCATGATCTCCTGTAACCCCAAACTATCCAATGGATTGAGAAAGAACGATTTGCATCGGGACGTCGAAATCATCACCACCAAGGGCACCATGGTCATCCGTCTGTCGGATTCCACTCCGCAGCACCGCGATAATTTTCTGCGGCTGGCCAAAACCGGTTTCTATGACAGCCTGCTTTTCCATAGGGTCATCCGGAACTTCATGATACAGACAGGGGATCCCGACAGCAGGGAAGGTCATCCCGGCAAACCGATGAGCCAGGGCGGCTCCGGAGGCCCCGGTTATACAATACCGGCAGAATTCAGACAAACCCTTTTCCATCATCGCGGGGCTGTGGGAGCCGCCCGGAATAATGACGATGTGAACCCTACCCGCGCCAGCAGCGGAAGTCAGTTCTACATCGTCCAGGGGCGACGATTCACGCAAGCCGGGCTGGACTCCGTGGAGACCTTCCGGCTGAAAGGCAGGAAAATACCGGCCGATGAGCGAAAAGTATACGAAGAGGCCGGTGGGTCACCACATCTCGATCAGGCTTATACCGTGTTTGGAGAAGTGATCAGCGGCATGGAGGTCGTAGATTCAATTGCGTCGGCGCCTACCACCGGCAGACCGCTGGACCGACCGATATCAGACATTAGAATACTGAAAATGAAACTCATCCGCCGAAAGTAAGATTCGGGCAAATAATTCTCCGGAAGGCTGGCTAATTTCCCGGCCTTTTTCCAATCTTTGCAGCATAAAAAATTAGTTACCATGAACTTCCCTGCTAATTTGCGTTACACAAAGGATCACGAATGGATTCGCCTGGACAAGGATAACGAGGCGGTTATCGGAATTACGGATTTCGCTCAGAAAGAATTGGGGGACATCGTATACGTAGAAGTCGAAACTGTGGGGAAGGCGCTGGCTGCAGAAACGGTTTTCGGAACGGTGGAGGCCGTTAAAACGGTATCCGATCTCTATCTTCCCATTGCGGGCACTATTCTCGAGGTAAATCCCGAGTTGACGAACGCCCCCGACCTGGTAAACTCGGACCCTTATGGGAAAGG
>DASYSV010000561.1:0-5433 GCA_036010185.1 Puia sp. | reverse complement strand
TCTGCGATCGGCCCCCGATCATAAGCTCATCTATTCCCCTCAATTCACCGATTTTGAGAAATCTTTGAGCTATCCCTTCTTTTACCGGGATGACTCGAGGGCCTATTTCATACGAACCACCGATATCTCCTACCTGAGTGTTCAGCATTTGCGCCAACCGTCAAAGACGAAGTTCATCCCTCTGCAGGCAGTGCAATATGCGGAAGCGCCGAGTTATATCCCGCAGCCTGTTGGCGACCCGGAAGCGATCCTTAACCAGGCAGGCCTTGCCGTCCGGGCAGCTGCGAATGGCCGGGTTGCCGGGCCGGCCGTCAATGGCCAGCTCCCCGCCATGTTCGAAGCCATGGATACAAACGCTTTGATAAATAGTTCCCCGAAGGCCTACGCCATGAGCGCAAAAAGCAGCACCATTGCCGGGTCCTTTGCCGGCAAACAAGCGTCTCCTGTTTATAGGGTGCCGTTCGTTTTCGATAAGGGACTGACCTTCTATACCAACTATCACCCCTACTCGCAGGCCTTCATCCAGGCATTGAACACAAAAGACATCGGGGGGCTCATGGCAACCAATACCCTTCTTCCAGATGACGGAGGCAGCCTTTTTGAAAAGGTATACTCACCCGATCACACCAATGGCCTGGTGCAGCTGCCTGCCGATCTTGCCAAGTTCACTTATTATAAGGAGAACGTCGCCTTCGATGAGTTCTCGCTATATGGGATGTATAACTGGGAGCTCTTCTATCATGCACCCCTGTACATTGCGACCCGGTTGAGCAGGAATGGGATGTACCAGGATGCGATGAAGTGGTTCCATTATATCTTTGATCCTACTACGAATGAGCTGTCTCCCGATCCCAATTTCCCCGAAAGCCGTTATTGGAAGGTGCTGCCTTTCAAAACGACGCTGCCGCAGAGCCTCCTCGACTATTTTGAGAGCTTGCAACCAGGGGTGGAAGATCCGCACATCGAGGAATGGAAGGACAACCCGTTCAAACCGTTCCTTGTCGCCCGCGACAGGCCTATCGCTTTTATGAAGAACGTGGTGATGAAGTATCTCGATAATCTCATCGCCTGGGGAGACGATCTGTTCCGAACGGATACCCGCGAAAATATCAATACGGCTACCCAGTTGTATATCATCGCCTCGCATATCCTGGGTCCCAAGCCACAGATGGTCCCGTCCCGGGGGATAATAAAGGCCGAGACATTCGATTCGCTGAGGGCAAAGCTGGATGATTTTTCCAATGCCATGGTCGATCTGGAAAATCTGTTCCCATATACCAGCGATATAACGGTCAACGATGATGCGTTCCCCGGCAGCTTACTCGGGGTGGGAAGCACCCTGTATTTCTGCATTCCCGATAATGACCGCCTGTTGCAGTACTGGGATACTGTAGGCGACAGGCTCTTCAAGATCAGGCATTGCATGAATATCGATGGAGTGGAAAGGTCACTCGCGCTGTTCGCTCCCCCCATCGATCCGGGGATGCTGATCCGGGCGACCGCGGCCGGCCTCAGTATCGGAAGCATCCTTGCCGATCTGAACAGCCCCGCTCCCATCTATCGGTTCAATTATCTTGTACAGAAAGCAACCGAGTTCTGTGCCGAGGTGAAGGCGCTGGGCAGTTCACTGTTGATGGCGATAGAGAAAAAGGAGAACGAAGAGCTTTCCAGGCTCCGGGCCGCGCATGAAACTTCGATACTCAATAAGATGACGGCTGTCAAAGAGCGGCAGATACTGGAGGCGAAGGCGAATAAGGAAAGTCTGGGAAAAAGCCGGGATATGATCGTCAACCGGATCAATTATTATATCGATTATCTCGGGATCACCGGTTTTACCATGCCCGCCGCTCCCGCCGATCTGCCCGATACGATCGA
This sequence comes from Puia sp., assembly GCA_036010185.1. Classification (GTDB taxonomy): domain Bacteria; phylum Bacteroidota; class Bacteroidia; order Chitinophagales; family Chitinophagaceae; genus Puia. The sequence goes on along the minus strand of DASYSV010000561.1, from coordinate 3,558 downwards.
CCAGGATTCTACCTTGCCTGATACGGCGATAACAGAGGTCAATCTTGGCCTTGACACCGCTTTGGCCGACTCGGGTATCACCGGCGTAAAGCTCATTCAGCAAGAGCAGGAGCAATTGGACCAAAGCGAATCGGCATTGAATTCCCAGCTCGATTCCATCAACTACGAGATCCTGTCGGGGTTCATGGCTCTGATCCCCGATTTCAATACGCATGCTACTCCGCTGGGCGTTGGATTGGCGCTCACTTTTGGCGGCCACGCCCTTAGCTGGATGGCTTCTTCCGAGGCAAAACAAAAGACCGGCGACAGCGCGAGCGCCAGCCATTCGGCGACCAAAGCTTCGATCATGGCCGGCTATATCCGGCGCGACCAGGAGTCCGTGCACCAGCTCAACCTGGCCTTGCGCGAGCTGGCACAAGTGGACAAACAACTGGTTTCTTCCGACATCCGCGTCCAGCTTGCGAAAAAAGAGCTGGATACTCATCAACAACAGATCACCAATGCGCAGGAAATAGAAGACTATTTGCAAAACCAGCTTCAGGGCCACACCAAATTCACCACCCAGGAATTCTATCAATGGATGAAAGAACAGTTGTTTGCCGTTTACAAACAGAGTTATCAAATGGCATTCGATATGGCCCGGAGAGCGGAAAAAGCTTATCAATTCGAACTGGGCGTTACGGATTCCCGATTTATCCAATACGGCTATTTCGATAGCAGCTTCCAGGGACTGACAGCCGGTGAGCAGCTGTATAGCGGTATAAAACAGCTGGAAAAATCCTTTACAGAACAGAACAAACGGGAATTCGAACTGACCAAGCATATCTCCCTGGCCCTTACCCGGCCCGACCTGCTTTTACAGCTCAAGCAGACCGGTTCCTGCGAATGGACATGGCCGGAAGAGCTGTTCGATCTGGATTATCCGGGACATTATTTCCGGCGGATCAAATCGGTCAGTATTTCGATCCCCTGTGTGACGGGCCCCTATACAACCGTTAATGCGACCCTGCGTTTGCTCAGTAGTTCCATTCGCGTCAGGACGACGCGCGGAGACAATGGGTATATCCACAACAATGACGACGGAGTTCTGACCGATGACGATCGCTTTGTGGATAGCAATACACCTTTTGTGGCCATTGCTACCAGCTCGGCGCAAAACGATAGCGGCGTTTTCGAGCTCAACTTCCGGGACGAGCGGTATCTGCCTTTCGAGGGAGCGGGCGTCATCAGCAAATGGCGTCTCGAATTGAACGGGAAATACCTGAAACAGGACAACTCCGTGATCGATATCTCCCAGTTCGACTTCAATTCCGTTTCGGATATTCTCGCCCATGTTCGCTTTACATCCAGGGAGGATGCAGGGCTTTTCAGGTTGGATGCCCTCAGTCATTTGCAGGACTACTTTGCCAATGCGATGGCCAATGCCACCGCGCCGCTGATGCGGCTGTTCAGCGCCAGGAACGATCTGCCGACGCAGTGGTATCAGTTCCTGCATCCGGTGAATACGACAGATGACCAGGTGCTCACGCTAGACCTCAGCCCGCTCCGCTTCCCGTTCTTCGTACAAAAGAAAAAGATCGGCATCACCGGGATAAACCTGGTCGCCGATAGCACTTTAGCCGACATAAATGGTCTTCAACTGGTGTTCCCCGACAATACCACCGACACCATCGGGCTCACGGCAGATGGAAAGTATGGGAATTGGCTGCATGGATCAAAAGATTATTCTCAGAATAAAAAGTCACCGGGGGTCTGGAATATGAAGAACCCCGTGACCAACGCCCGGATTTCCGAAGATCAGCTGAAGAACCTGGTTATCGTGGTGTATTATGAACTTTCGTGACTGCAGATCATCTCCTGCATAACGTCCCCCGGAATGACCGAAACGAACGGCTTCCAGCCTATCAGGATCTTCGCACCCGGAGGGATCAGGGGGTCGAACCGGCGGGGTGTCATGAATAGAACCAACAGGAACAGCAGCGGAAAAACCATGAATACCAGCCCCGCTTCCCAGGCCTCGACGGCCGCCGTTCGTGTAATGATCTCTTCCCCGAATGTGGAAATGATCCAGCAGAGGATCGGTCCGACCAGAAACACGAATAGCAACAGGAAAAACTGCAGACGGTTCAATACCGCGAAACATGCCCGGTGCTTCAGCAAAAACTCGGTCTCCTCTTCCAGCTCGGTTAGTTGTTGCCGGTAAAAGGTGGGGATCACACCCCGGTACCACGCTTCGAAATCATCTCCCTCGCTGAGATCGCGTTCCGCAAGGATACAGATATGATCCAGCAGATTGTTCCGCAGATCGTCGATCCGCAGACCTTTCGCGGAAAGGTCGTTGAGAATATGATCGATATGCGTGTCGGTGATGGCGAACATTTATCTGAGTTTGGGTTGCAGATCGAGCAAAAGCGTCATGGTTTGCATAAAGGAGGCGAGCTCATTCACCTTTTCTCTTGAAGTCGTCTTACCCGCCGGACTAAGACTATAATATTTCCGCATACGTTTGCCGATATACTCGGTCTCGGTTTTGACCAGTCCATCCGCTTCCAGCGAATGCAGGGTCGGATACAAGGCTCCCTCGGTGATCTGGATCCTGTCCTGGGTCAGCTCTTTCACCCGTTGAGTGATCTCATAACCGTACATCTTTTTGTTATCGGCAAGCAGCTTGAGAACTATGGTCTTTAATGTCCCTTTCAGTAATTCGGAAGAGTAGGTCATAGGCGCATTTCATTGACGAATATACGTGGTTTTTAAAAAATCCCTGATCGTCGAGTCGAGCAAGGCTGGCTGTTCGCGGCCGATACTGTGTCCGGCATTGGGGACGACGACCAGCCGGTGCACCGGAAAAAGCTCCAGGTATTCATGCGTGAAGCCCCATTTCTGGTTGTCATACTGCCCCTTCATCACCAGTAACGGAATGGTGGTATTCCGGAGTCGTGGTCGCGGATCGGGGGTATTCAACCGGCTGTAATAAGTCATTACCCCCGCATAGTAACCCACGCCGGGTATCGGCCGGATCGGCCCTATCTTCGAGGTGTCGGCCACCGTCGACCTCTCCAGCAACGAGTTCAGATAGCCGGCAAAATCGTCCGCCTCCCTGTCCGATGCGATCTTCCAACTGAATTGCGTGGCGAAGAACTCCATGGCGTGGGTCCGGATATTATTGGCCTGATCGTTCCCCTGCCGGTTGCTGTAAAATGGCGGCTTTAAATGCAGGCTGTCCGGCGCGCGTTCGGTTGCAAGACCGGACCGGATCGGGAAGATAGGGCCAGGACCCGTCACAATGAGCCGGTCTACACGGTCAGGATGATCGGCGGCATAAAGCACCGCAAGTATCGCTCCCCAGGAATGGCCGAGAAGGATCACCTTTTTCGCCCCGACCTGTTGCACGATGGCGTCCAGGTCGCGTACGTGTCGTTCAGTGGTATAATCCCGGACATTCCGCAGCCGGTTCGAAAAGCCGCCCCCCACCTGGTCATACAGGTAAATGTCATAGCCTTCCGCCGCCAGCCACGCCAGACCCCGGATATTCCCTTCCCCGATGGCTCCGCCCGG
>DASYSV010000519.1:0-8017 GCA_036010185.1 Puia sp. | reverse complement strand
CGGCAATTGCAATACAAAACGATGATGCTGGAGGAGATCGCCAACGAAGAGGGCGAACATCGATTGCTAACCCTGATCCATTACCTCATGGCGCGGATAAACCCGGAAAACAATGTCCTCGACATCACCAAACAACAACTTGCCGATATGACCGGACTTCGTGTCGAGACGGTCATCAAGACGCTGAAAAGAATAGAGAAGAAGGGCAGGATCGCCACCCAACGCGGTAAGATCGTGTGCCTTAGCAACCATCAGCCTCCTCTATGACTTAGATCATACTTCCTGCTTTTTTGGTCCGGTAACTTTGTGCTACAAAATTCTTCGCCATGAAAGCAACCGTCTTCCCCATCCATCTCCCCGCCTCGTTAATTGAAAAGAAGAGCTGCCTTATCCAGTCGCTGACCAACTGGGTCCGGACCCGGGAACCGATTTGGGAACAAAACCGCCTCGGTATCGCCGCGGCAGGGATCCTCATACAGGTGACCTTCGCCGGCGCTATGATCCTGATCCTCGGTGAGGCCGGAGCCTCCCCGCTGATCTTTACGTTCGGAATCCTCATGGCCTTCCTCGCGGACAGCCTGGCATTTGCGCAAGCCCCCATGCGATGGTTATTAGCGATTTTTGTATTGAGCAGCGGCGTTAATCTTGTGCTCAGTATCATTTATGGCTTAATGCTTCTATAAAAAAAGATATATGAAAACGCAACCGATCCGGCGAAATAAGAACATCGTATCCCTGTCGCATGATCACCATGCCGGATTACTTTTCTGTTGGAAACTAAGACAGGGGTTGAAACACAGAACCGAGCCCGGGCGCATACTGGCCTATATACACTATTTCTGGCAGCATCATCTGCTACCTCATTTCAGCGAAGAAGAAGCCTTCCTCTTCATCCTGCCCGATGATCCCGGCATCGCCCGGGCAAAGGATGAGCATCAGCGAATAGGAGTCCTGGTCGACTCTATATTAACAGGACCCTCAGAGGGTATCCTGCGCCTGTTGCCGGTATTGGCGGATGCCGTCGACAATCACATTCGTTTTGAAGAGCGCGACCTGTTTCCCTATCTGGAAAAACAACTTTCCGAAGCACAGCTGGAATCCATCGGGCGACACATAAATGAAAATCCCCATTTGCCCGATGACTGGCGGGATGAATATTGGAAGGTCACAACCCATTCAGATACATTGAAATAGCAACCCAACCGTCTCTTCCGGCCGCGTTCATGGCGCATCCGTACGGAGCAGGTCCTTTTAACGTTTCTTTATTGGGATTTTAACACTAAAAAGCAGCGTCGCCCTTCACACCGTCGTATCTTTGTATAACATAAAGCAGTCAATTTTCTCATAAGCAGTTAGTTTTGGTTACGACCCCTGTTTCTACAGGGGTTTATCTTTTTGCATAACTGCTACACTCAGCGACCCGCCGCCCCGGCATCCAGCCATACCTCCAAACCCGGATGATTGCGCAGCAAACTCGCCGGTAGCTCTGTAGTGATCGGGCCTTCCAGCGCCTTCCGGATAATCTCCGCCTTCTTTTCTCCAATGGCAAGCAGGAACAGATGACGCGCCTCCATCAGCGTGCCCAGCCCAAGGGTGATCCCTCGCTCAAGCGTCTGGTGACAACTGAAATATTTCTGACCCGTCTCCCGCGTGGCCGGATGGAGCTCGGACACTTGACTGCGTCCGGCTGGGTCGGAGCCGGGTTCATTCATCGCCACATGACCGTTCGGTCCGATCCCCAGGATCGCGACATCGATCCGACCCCATCGGCCTATAAAGCGTTCGACATCGGCGCATTCCTTTTGCAGATCAGGCGCGCGCCCATCGAAAAAGCAGATCCTGTCAGCAGGCACATTCAGCGGATGGAAAAGACCCCTATCGATGTAATAGCGACAGGACCCCGCATCTTCGCCGTTCATGCCTACCCATTCATCGAGTCCGACAAAGGACCACTCCCGCATATTCATGGTATGATCCATAGCCCTCCGCAGCAGCTCGGCATACAATGCCGCCGGCGTGTCCCCGGATGCGGGGCAAAACAGCGGCCGAGATGTGAATCGCAAACATTCTTTCACCCTGTCGGCCACATCAGCGGCCATCGATCCCGGACTATCGACAATAGATAATTTCATTCTGTGGTAAAATAAGGTATGGTGTCATTGGATGCAGCATCTTTCTGTTGCCAATAAGCAAGTGTTACTACATGTCCTTCCGGCGTCCGAAGCAGTCGCCCGAATATGGCATTCACGGGGTTGAATGTAACGTCCGTAACGCCGACCGTGAACGTCCCGGGTGCCGTAGGAGGTTCGGCCCCGGCAGGCGAAGACGCCGCAGCCTCCGCAGGCGCAGTCGCAGGAGCAGTCTTTGGCGGCGGGCTGGGAGCCACGACGACGGTGTAATGATTATATTCCAATATCCCTCGCAAAAACTCTACCCGCGCCGGCGTCACAGTCTTCTCGACGATGCCGCATTTGACGCCATTCAGTTCTTCAAAAGTGTGATTTTGATTGATAGCCATACTAAGTCCCTATGCTCCATGAATAAATATAATCATACACCCAACCCATGACCCCTGTCAGCAGGACACCCGTCACACAGAGGATAAAAGCGATATTCGGCAACAAGGGTATCTCGAGTTTCCGGATAGGCTGCGGCTGACTGTCCATAAAGATAACCTTTATCACGCGGAGATAATAATACAACGAGATGACCATATTCAGCGCCGCAATGAGGATAAAGATAGTATTGTGTTTCCCCGCGCCGGCCATCAGCAAAAAGAACTTTCCGAAAAACCCGGCGGTCGGCGGTATGCCGGCCAGTGAAAACAACGAGATAGCCATCACCCAGGAAAGGACCGGGTTGGTGGCATAAAACCCCTTATAGTCATCGATATTTTCCTTTCCCGTCGCCGCGCTCACCAGCGATACGACTCCGAATGCACCTAAATTGGAAAAAACATAAATGAGGATGAAGTAGATGACGGAGGCATCCCCCGAACGGGAGCTGCCTGAAATGCCCGCCAGGATAAACCCGGATTGGGCTATCGAAGAAAAAGCCAGCAGCCGTTTGAAATTGTTTTGCCGCAAAGCGAACAGGTTACCTGTCAGCATGGTCACTACGGATAGGAGCACCACGATCCGGTACCAGTTGTCGCCCATCGGTTCAAAAACGGTATAAAGCGTCTGTACGAATATGAAGAACACGCCTCCCTTGGAGATGACGGATAAGTAAGCCGTAACAGGGACCGGTGACCCTTCATACACGTCGGCAGTCCACAAATGGAAGGGGACCACCGATATCTTAAAGGCAAACCCCGACAGAATGAGGATAAAGGCAAACAGTTGGAAGGCACTCCCGTCCAGGTGCCGCGGGATCGTATCGAAACTCAGGGTCCCCGTCGCTCCGTACAGGAGCGAGATCCCGAACAACAATAAGGCCGATGAGAATGCCGAAGAGATAATGAATTTCATAGCGGCCTCGGAGGATTGCCTTTTTTCAAGATCGAAACTTGACAGCGCCGTCAACGGAATGGTGGAAAGTTCCAGACCCAGATAGAATAGCAGCAGATGTCCCGAGGAGATCATGAAGAAAAATCCCAGCAGCGTGGATAATAACAACATATAGAACTCGGCGACATGCCGGTGGTCCTTTAGCCAGTCATAGGCCAGTAAGGATACGATCAGGGTGCCCAGGTTGAGGATGTTCTTTTCCAGCACGATCATCCCGTTGGTATGGAACATGCCGCTGAACAGGACCGAGCTTCCACCGGGTAAAAAACCCAAAATAAAATTCACCGCCAGCAAAATATTGATCAGCCATAGCAGCGTTTCTGTCCGATATTCACTCGCGCCGACCTTGATGAACAGCAGCAGGAAAAGGATGGCGGTGACCACCAGCTCCTGTCGCAATGAAAAAAGAATGTCCGTCCACATAAGCATTAGTTCATTTAGCGATAAGTTCGTTCAGCCAGAATGGCGCTACGCCAATGGCGATGATGCCCGTCACCAATAGTATCCCCGCCAGCCGTTCGGTCCATGTTGCATCTTTCAGAGAATAATATTGCGAGTCCCCTACCGGACCTATGACCGTCGCCCCCGTTGCCCGGAGGATATATACTGCCGTAATGACGATGCTGGCGCAGGCCAGTATCGTCGCCAGATGATACATTTGTCCCGGGTGTTGCCACGATCCCATGAATACGGTGACTTCGGCTACGAAGCCGCTGAGCCCCGGCAGCCCGAGGGAGCATAGACCCGCGATCACGAACACGGTAGATATGAACGGCATCACCTTCAGCAGACCGCCGAGCCGGGCGACCAGCCGCGTATGGGTCCGATCGTAGATCATCCCGATGGTGGCGAAGAAAAGAGCCGTCATCAATCCATGCGAGATCATCTGCAAGACCGCGCCCCTGACGGCCGTTTCCGTCAGCATACCGATGCCCAGCAGGATAAACCCGCAGTGGCTGACGGAGGAATAGGCATTGATATATTTAAGGTCGTTCTGCATCATCGTAGCGAACGCACCATATACGATCGCGATCACCGACAGGACGATGATATACGGAGAATATTCCCTGGCGACCGCAGGCATCAGCAGCGCCATCCGCAAACAGCCATAACCTCCCAGCTTCATGCTGACGCCGGCAAGGAACATCGATCCGGCCGTGGGCGCGGAGGAATGGCCGTCGGGCACCCAGGTATGGAATGGGAACAACGCCGTGAAAATGCCGAACCCGACGAACAGGAAGGGGAAGAACAGCCGCTGTGCGTGCAATGAAAGATTTCCGCCGAGTGCCGGCAAGTCGAAAGTATACGCTCCGCTGGTATATATCCCCAACAATCCTACCAGCACCAGGGCCGATCCGCCCATAAGCATCAAGGCCAGCTTCATCGCCGAATATTCTTTTCGTCCGCTACCCCAGATCCCGATCAATAAAAATTTTGGTATTACCGAAATTTCCAGGAAAAAGAAAAGTGTAAAAATATCCAGCGAGATAAAAAAACCATAGGCCCCTGCGCTGAGGACCAGCAGCAGGAAAAAGAATTCCTTTCCCATCCTGTCTATCCGCCAGGAGACCAGTACGGCCGCCAGCATCACGAATGCCGTGAGCAGGATCATGGCCACCGACAACCCATCCACACCGACATGATAGGCGATGTTCAACGGGATGAACCAGGCGTGCCAGTACTGAAATAGCCAGTGGGCGGATTCTCCGGCGCCGCGTTCCTTTTCATACAGGACGGCCAACACCAGCGACAATGCCAGTTGTACGGTCACGCCGGCCAGCGATACCCAACGTATCCCGCTAAGCCCTCTGCAAAACAGTACCGCCACCGCCGTCACCAACGGCGCAATGATGAGTAATGAAAGGTTCATGTGTATATATAAATGAATATAACTGCCAATCCGGCTATACCGATAAAAAAGAACCAGGTATAATCCTGAACCTTCCCCGATTGTACCCCCTTTATCCCCGCCGAGATCCTCGCCGTCGTCGCCGCCATGCCATTCATCAGCCCATCCACAATATTCCGGTCGATCCATGCCGACGGCCGGCCCACCAGGTTGAAGATGATCTTTTTCGTCACGAATAAATAGACCTCGTCGATATAGAATTTATGATATGCGAACGTATAGAGCCCGCGCATTGAAGTGGCGACCCTTTGCGGACGGTCGCTTTCCTTCCGGTAAAGCCAGGCTGCGATCCCGATACCCACGAGTGCAATTCCCACCGGTGCGATCGAAAAGACGCCGATGCCGCCCCCCGCGCGCTCGGGCGCGCCCGGGAGTATGAATCTCGAGAAGGGAATGAAGCCTGCGAATGCCGCCCCCAACGCGAGGATCACCAGTGGGATCGATTCGAAAAAGGGCATAGGGTGTCGATGACCGTCTGTTACAGGCCGGTGCCAGAACACCGCAAAATACAGTCTGAACATATAAAAGGCTGTCAGCCCCGACGTAAACAACCCCATCGCGTAAACGAATTTATTCGCTCGCCAGGCCGCCAACAGGATCTCTTCCTTGCTGAAAAATCCGGAGAAGGGCGGTATCCCCGATATCGCCAGACAGGCCACCAGGAAACAGATATGCGTCAACGGCATTGCCTTGCGGAGTCCGCCCATATCCTTCATTTCATTGCTATGCACGCGGTGGATGATGACCCCGGCACAGAGGAACAACAGCGCCTTGAAGAACGCATGCGTGAAGAGATGAAAGATCGAAGCGGTATAACCCAGGAAATCCGTTCCGGCCGGCCTAAAAGTCCCGAGCGCGAACATCATATAGCCTATTTGCGACATCGTGGAATAGGCCAGTACCCGTTTGATATCTGTTTGCGTACAGGCTATGATGGCAGCGAGCAAGGCCGAAAACGCCCCCGTGTACAGGACGATCTGCGGGACCACGCCATTCAATGCATACAGGAGATACAGTCTTGCAACCAGGTATACGCCTGCCACCACCATCGTGGCGGCATGGATGAGCGCGGATACTGGGGTAGGCCCTTCCATTGCGTCAGGCAGCCAGATGTGCAACGGGAACAACGCTGATTTCCCGGCACCCCCGATGAAAACGAGTGTCGCCCCCCAGGCGACCACGGACATTCCTAAAAACGAGACGCCTGACGCCTGAAACGCCGGGCTGAACAATGTCTGCAGTAAATTATCCATGTCCAGTGTTCGTCCCTGAAAGGACAGGATCAGAATGCCAACCAAAAAACCCAGATCCGCAAACCGTGTAACGATGAACGCCTTTTTGGCCGCCGCGACGGCGGTCGGCCGGTCATAATAAAACCCGATGAGCAGATAGGAAGAACAACCGACCAGTTCCCAGAAGATATATATCTCGAAGAGATTGCCGGCCAGCACAAGACCGAGCATCGAAAATGTGAACAGCCCGAGATAAGCGTAATAGGTCGCAAACCGCGGCTCTCCTTTCATATATCCCAGGCTGAACAAATGCACCATCAGCGAGATAAAGCTCACCACGACGATCATGATAACCGGCAGCGGCTGGAGGACGATATTCATATCGATGGAAAGTCCCCCGGAGAATGCCAGCCAACGCATATCCAGCACCTTCAATGAAGCTCCGTCCGTGCCCCACTCAAAAAAATATCCGTATGCCACCCAAATTGCCAGCGCCGCCGACACGAGCACGAGCCCCGTCCCGATGATGCCGGAGGATTTCCGGAAAAATTTCTTCCCGAACAGCCCCAGCAGCACAAAACCCACCAATGGCAACAGGGGAATGAGGACGATGTAAGCAGCGTTTGGCATAATACAGTTTTTCAGAATTTCAATTCATCCGCATCCTCCACATCGATCGACCGAAAATTCCGATATAAATTGATAATAATGGCGATTGCCACGGCCGCTTCCGCGGCCGCTATAGCAATGATGAACAAAGTAAAGAATACCCCTTCCAGCGCCCCGGGGTATAAGTATTTATTGAAAGCGACGAAATTGATATTCACGCTGTTCAGGATCAGTTCCACCGACATCAGCATCGTGATCATGTTCCTCCTGGTGAACAGCCCGTACATTCCTATGAAAAAGAGTGCCGTGCTGACGAAGAGGATATGGGTCAAGGGGACCTGGCTCATTTTTCTCCGGGTTTAATTTTGATGGCAATGACGATACAGGCGATCATGGCCGCCAGCAGCAGGATGCTGATCACTTCGAATGGGAGGGCATATCCTTGTCCGGAGGTGCTGAGCAGTTGTGTGCCGATGGTTGCAATCCCCATGTCGGTCTTACCGCCAGCCGGTGGCAAAGGAAATCCATATTGACGTATCATCAGACTTGTAAGTAAAAAACCGATGCAAACCGCCGATGCGGAGAAAAATGCCCTGGTTCGAAGCGGTCGCGGAAGGTCTTTGCCCGCCTGCTGTGTAAGGAAGATGGAAAAGATGATCAACACCACGATCCCGCCCACATAGACGACCACCTGCACCGCCGCGATGAATTCCAGGTCCAGCCAGAAATAAAGTCCCGCAATGCCGGTCAGCGAGAAC
>DASYSV010000518.1:0-1541 GCA_036010185.1 Puia sp. | reverse complement strand
TCCTGGACCGGAAAAGCCTGAACGTCCGCGGCCTCCGGCCCATCACGTTCGATCCGGCAACCGATATCGTTTTTCTTTATTCCGAAACCTTACCCTATCATCCCAACGCCATGACATTCGCGGCCGATTGGGAAGATGGTTATCAACTGGCCGAGACCTGGTATTCCATCGGCGGAGGATTCGTCCGCAAAGAAGTTCAGGAGGCGTCGGTAGGATCTGCCATGCAGCTGCCTTTCCCCATCGATACGAATGCCGATCTGCTTCATTGGTGCCGCATGACCGGGTTGAGCATCAGCGAGGTCGTCCTGGAGAACGAGGCGGCATGGAGATCCGAGGCCGAGACGCGATCGGGTGTCGGCCTGATATGGAAGGTTATGCGGGAATGCGTCTATCGGGGTTGTCACGCAGAAGGCATGCTCCCGGGTGGTCTTCATGTGCAACGTCGCGCCGCCATGCTGAACCGAAAATTGATCGGCGACCGCCCATATCACGATTTTGAATCCTGGGTGGCAGCTATCCGGTCGGGAGGCAACGGTTTCAAATATACGCTGGACTGGGTCAGCTGTTTTGCCCTCGCCGTCAACGAAGAGAACGCCTCTTTTGGCCGTGTCGTCACCGCTCCCACCAACGGCGCGGCCGGCGTCATCCCCGCGGTCCTTCAATACTTCGTCATTTTCTGCGACGGTCTCGAAGAGGAAAAGATCTTCCGTTTCATCCTTACCGCTTCGGAAATAGGCAGCATCTTTAAAAAGGGCGCCACCATTTCCGCCGCCATGGGCGGTTGTCAGGCGGAGATAGGGGTAAGTAGCGCCATGGCTGCCGCGGCCCTCACCGAATCCGTAGGGGGCAACCAGCGGCAGGCAATGATGGCCGCGGAGATCGCGATGGAGCATCATCTCGGGCTCACCTGCGATCCCATCGGCGGTCTCGTGCAGATACCCTGTATCGAACGCAATACGATGGGCGCGATAAAAGCCATTACCGCATCGCAGCTGGCGTTGCAAAGCACCCCGGATTTTGCGAAGGTGTCGCTCGATGCCGTCATCCAAACGATGTGGCATACCGCGCAGGACATGAACAGCAAATACAAGGAAACCTCCGACGGCGGGCTCGCCGTGCAGATACCGCTGGGGTTGAGCGAATGTTGAGCGAACGGGCTCGCCGTGCAGATACCGCTGGGGTTGAGCGAATGTTGAACGCACATCCCGTGTATCGAAACCGGACAGAGCCAGAACAGATCGCGGAACTAAAACGATGAGGCACAGGTTGCTGTGATTTCGGCATCCTATTGGCCTCTTTCCTCCAAAATTAACTCGTTCCCATGCTCCGCAACTATTTCCTCACTGCCTGGCGAAACCTCGTCCGCAATAAAGCATATAGCACCCTGAATATCCTCGGTCTCTCCATCGGTATGACCGTGGCCCTGCTGATCGGTCTCTGGGTTCAGTACCAATACTCCTACGACCGATCGCTCCCCAATTACCGGCAGGTTTACCAGGCTCGTGGTCGATTTTCCCGCAATGGCCAAAAAGAACAGATGG
>DASYSV010000210.1:0-5975 GCA_036010185.1 Puia sp. | reverse complement strand
CTCGGCGCCTACCATGCCGCCAACCTCGCCTTCAAATATCCCCACCTCTTTCATAAGGTCGTAGGCCTTAGCGGCCGTTACGACCTCACTACCTCCATGGAACACTTCGACGATCTCTTCGAAGGCTACCGCGATGAGAATGTCTATTACAATATGCCCGCACAATTCATCCCCAATCTCTCCGATCCCTGTCTCATCGCCCGACTCAAAACCCTCGAGATCGTCCTGGTGGTCGGAGAAAAGGACGTCTTCCTCGAAAACAACCGCATTCTCAGCAATGCTCTCTGGTCAAAAGGCATCTGGAACTCCCTCCACCTATGGGACGGCGAATCCCATAAGGCCCGCTACTGGCGCCATATGGTACAGCTGTATCTATAACTTTCTCACCTCCACCGCCCCCGCAACCCCAACGGGCACACCAACACAAAAGCCAATACGATTCTTATCATAATAGTAAATTTTATACACCAACGGTCCATTAAATTAACGGATTCCATTGTACATTAGCCATCCCCAAAACGCACACTTATGCTAAGATACCTATTCCTCCTCACGGCAACCGCGGCTGCCCCAACCCTCGCCAAAGCACAGATCAACGCCGCTCTCTTCCGCTACCCCGACGTATCCGCAACCCATATCGTCTTTTCCTATGCCAATGATCTTTGGGTCGTCCCAAAGGAAGGCGGCAAAGCACAGCACCTCAGCTCCCCCGCCGGCGTCGAATCATGGCCCAAATTTTCGCCCGACGGCAACACCATCGCCTATACGGCCGATTATGACGGCAACCAATCCATCTATTCCATCTCTACGGAAGGGGGCATCCCCTCCCGCCTCACCTGGCAAGGCTCACCCGAAAGAGTGGTCGACTGGTATCCCGACGGCAAAAACCTCCTCTTCGCCTCCGGCCGCCAAAGCGGACGCGAACGATTCAATCAGTTCTGGGCGATCCCCTCCACCGGCGGAGCCCCTACCCGCCTTCCCCTGCCCTACGCAGAATATGGCACCCTCTCCCCCGACGGCAAAAGCCTGGCATTTACCTATAAGTCACAGCTGGGCCGCAACTGGAAACGCTACCGCGGCGGTTGGCAAGGCCAGATCCATTTATTCAACCTCTCCAATTTTTCGGATCAGGATATCTCCAACACGGAGGCCGACGACGAACTGCCCATGTGGCACGACAACACGATCTTCTTCCTCTCAGACCGCGGAGAAGAAAAACGAATGAACCTCTGGCAGTACGATATCACGGCCCAAAAATTCACCCAGCTCACCCGTTTCTCCGACTACGATGTGCACTACCCATCACTCGGACCACAGGACATCGTCTTCGAACAGGGCGGCAAACTATACCTCTATTCTTTAACAGGCAAAACGTATAAACAAGTCCCCGTACAGGTCGTCACAGATGAAAATGCCTTGCGACCCGCTCTCGAGAATTCATCCAGGCTCATCTACAACAGCAATATCTCCCCCGATGGCAAACGCGCCCTTTTCGAAGCCCGTGGAGATATCTTCAGCGTCCCCGCAGAAAACGGTCCCGTCATCGATCTTACCCGATCTTCAGCGGTGGCGGAAAGATTTCCGGCCTGGTCACCCGACGGCCGCCATATAGCCTTCTGGAGCGATCGCTCCGGCGAATACGAACTCACGCTCCGCGATGCAGGTAACGCCGGAACCGAAAGGAAGCTGACATCCTATGGTCCAGGCTTCCGTTACAACCTGTTCTGGTCCCCCGATAGTAAAAAGATCGCCTTCATCGACAAGGCCATGAAGATCTATGTCTATGATATTCCCACCGGTCAGACCAGTTTCGTCGACCAGGGTCTGCGCATGACAGAAGGCGCTCTCCAGGGTTTCTCCGCCAGCTGGTCTCCGGACAGTAAATACCTCACCTACGATCGCGATCTGCCCAACGCCCATCGCGCCGTTTTTATCTATGACTGTACCGAAAAAATGCTCCACCAGGCCACCGCCGGCTTCTATAGTTGCTCCAATCCCGTTTTCGACCTCACCGGCAAATACCTGTTCATTACGACCAACCAGTCCTTCCGCCCGCTGTACAGCGATCTCGACAATACTTTCATCTATCCCAATTCCACCCGTCTGGCAGCCATCGTCCTCGAAAGATCCACCCGTTCCCCACTCTATCCCAAGGACGATACGGTCGCCATCCAGAAGGAGCCGGCAGCCGTCGCCGAACATCCGACTCCGCCAAAGACCCCTCCCGCGACAACGCCTAAATCCGCCCCAGGCCCTGTCCACATCGATTTCGACGATCTCGAGACCCGCATGGTACTGCTGCCCGCCGAAGCCGGCAACTATGGCAACCTGTCCGCGGTCGAAGGAAAGCTCATTTATATGCAAGCCCCGAACACAGGCTCCGGCCAAAGAAACCAATCCCTCCATTTCTTCGATCTCGATAAAAGGACCACCAAAACCATCGTAGACGCCCTCGACGGGTATACCCTCGCGGCAGACAATAAACACCTCCTCGTCACAAACGGCGGCAGCTGGTATATCATAGGCGCCGACGAAGGTCAAAAGCTCGATAAGAAACTGCGTACCGGCGAAATGCAGCAATGGGTAACACCACGCGAGGAATGGCGGCAGATCCTCGTCGATGCCTGGCGTCTCGAACGCGACTATTTCTACGATTCTCTGATGCATGGTGTCGACTGGCCCCTCGTCAGACAACGCTATCTCAAACTCGTCGACGACGCGGCCACCCGCGAAGAGGTCGATTTCCTCATCGGGGAGATGATCGGCGAGCTTAGCTCTTCCCACACTTACCACGGCGGAGGCGCGCTCGAAACTACCAAACAGGCTCAGGTGGGTTATCTCGGCGTCGATTGGATCGCCGCCGGTGACTACTATAAGATCGGCAAGATCATCCGTGGCGCAGCCTGGGACGCTGAAGCCCGCTCGCCGCTCGACCAGCCCGGCGTCAATATAAAGGAAGGAGACTATATCCTTTCGGTCAACGGGATCCCCCTGACGACCAAAACCGATCCCTATTCCGCCTTCGGCAGCCTCGCCGGCACATCCGTGGAGCTCACGTATAACAATACCCCTTCCCTCACCGGCGCCCACACCGCGATCGTCGAAACGATGCGTTCCGAAGCCCGTCTTCGCAACCTCGCATGGATAGAAGAAAAACGTCGCCACGTGGAGACCGTCACCAAAGGACAGGTAGGCTATATCTATGTCCGCAGTACAGGCGTCGACGGCCAGAATGAATTGATACGCCAGTTCACGGCCCAGCTCGATAAAAAAGCGCTCATCATCGACGAACGTTTCAATGACGGCGGTCAGATACCCGACCGCTTCATCGAGATCCTCAACCGCAAACCCCTGGCATGGTGGGCCACCCGCGATGGCGCCGCCTGGCCCTGGCCGCCGGCAGGAAATTTCGGTCCCAAGGTCATGCTGATCAATGGGTGGAGTGGCTCCGGAGGAGATGCCTTCCCCGACTATTTCCGTAAATCCGGCCTCGGACCCCTCATCGGAACCCGCACCTGGGGCGGCCTCATCGGGATCAGCGGCGTCCCCGGTCTCATCGACGGCGGCACGATCACCGTCCCGACCTTTCGTATGTACAACCCCGATGGCACCTGGTTCAAGGAAGGCCACGGCGTAGACCCGGATATCGATGTCCCCGAAAACCTCACCGAAGGCGCCCGCGGTATCGACAATCAACTCGAAACAGCCATCACCCAAATTCTTCAGATAAAAGGCTTCGCCCCTCCCAATCGCCCAACTCCCCAAATAAGATAGTCGAAACCCCGCTGACGCGGGGTTTTTTCTCATTCACTACGCAATGATTTCACCGGATTCGCCAACGCGGCCCTCACCGCCTGGAAACTCACCGTCAATAGCGCAATTGCCACCGCCACCACACCGGCCAACGCAAATATCTGCCAACCGATCGTGATCCGATATTCAAAACCATTCAACCAAAGATGCATGGCCCACGCCGCCAAAGGAAAGGATATCGCCGCAGCGAGCGCCACCAACAGCAAAAAATCCCGCGACAACAACCCTATGATCCCACTCACCGATGCGCCCAGCACCTTACGTATACCGATCTCCCTCGTCCGCTGTTCCGCCGCATAGGCAGCCAGCCCGAACAAGCCGAGACACGCTATAAATATCGCAAGCAGCGAAAACGACAACGATATCCCTCCCTGCCGCTGCTCGGCACGATAAATATTATTGAATTCCTCATCCATGAACGCATAACCGAAAGGCTTCGACGGAGCCATCTGTCGCCATAAACCCTCGACCTGTCCGATCAAAGGATGCATATCCGAAGCCTGCACACGCAAGGCGACCCTCCCCCTGTTCTCCCGCAGATACAGGACCATCGGCGTGACCACCTCCCTCAACGAGTTGAAGTTGAAATCCTTCACCACTCCGATAATATGATACTCACTCACCTTTTTCGTCCTTATATCGTTCAGCTCATAAAGATTCGACCCCACCGGCTTACGCCCCTGCATAAACTTTAACGTCGCCTCATTGACGATACAGGCATTCGAATCGGTCTTGAAATCTCGCGAAAAATTGCGCCCGTCCGCCATCTGCATTCCCAACACCGGTATATAGTCCTCATCCACCTGCCAGGTCTGCATCGAGATCGCCTTCTTTGGATCCAGGTCATGCGTCAGAAAGATCGCGTCATCATTACGCCAATCACCCGTCGGCATAAAACCCGTCATGGTTACACCTTTTACCCCGGACAACTTGCCCAGCCGTTC
This sequence comes from Puia sp., assembly GCA_036010185.1. Lineage (GTDB taxonomy): Bacteria > Bacteroidota > Bacteroidia > Chitinophagales > Chitinophagaceae > Puia. The sequence continues at coordinate 1,218 of DASYSV010000210.1, read as the reverse complement.
CTTGAAGTCCTGAATATGATTGCCGAGAGCGTCCGTGCCATTCACGATCAGCACCTGGTCCCGGTTGAACCCGATACTCCTGTCATGAATGTAGCTCAGCTGCCGGTAGATGACCGCCGTCCCTACCAGCAAAAAGATAGAGATTCCAAACTGAAACACGACCAGCGAATTTCGCAGCCACCCCGTCTTGAAACCCGCGGCGACATTTCCCTTCAATACCAGGATGGGACGGAAAGCCGAAAGATAAAAAGCCGGATAACTGCCCGCAAGGATGCCCACCACGAGCACCAACCCGAGCATCGAGGGCGCCAGCCAACCACGTGAAAAAAGACCGATCACCATATGCTTATCCGACAATTGATTGAACACCGGCAATAACAGCCAGGCCAACCCCAACGCCAACAACATCGAGACGAACGCGAGCAGCACCGATTCCATCATGAACTGCGAGATCAGATTTCCCCGCAGCGAACCCAGCACTTTCCGGATACCCACTTCCTTCGCCCTGTTCGACGACCGCGCCGTAGACAAATTCATAAAATTCACACAGGCGATCAAAAGAATGAAAGCCGCAATCGCCGAAAAGATATATACATTCGTGATACTGCCATTCGCCCCAAGCTCTGCCGTCTTATTACTATGAAGATGAATGGCCGTCAATGGCGTCAGATAAAAACCTACCGAATTTCCGGCTTTGAAAAATTCATCCGCTGAAACATTGACCGCCGCCTTCAGCTCCGGTTCGATATACTTCGTGATCAGCTGTCCGAATTTGGCCTGCAGCTTCGCCGGGTCCGCGTCCTTTCGTATTACAATATACGTGTTGAAATTATTGCTCAACCACTGATCCATCTGTTTGGCCTCGTCCAGTTCGGTCATCGACAGGAAAAAATCATAGTGGAAATGCGATTGGTCGGGTATGTCGCGGATGACCCCGGTGACCTTATAAAGTACGGTATCGTTCATGGTCAGCGTCCGTCCCACCACATCCACGGCATCGAAATACTTCTTCGCCATTCTTTCGGTGATCACTACGGTATGGCTTTCCAGCAAAGCCGTATGCGGGTTGCCATACAACATCGGCAGGGTGAACACATCGAAAACTGTCGAGTCCGCATAGACCACCCCATCCTCATATATGTTCTGATTGCCTTTCTTGAAGAGCCTCCCCCCTTGCATCCGAAAACGGCACTCCTTCTCCACTTCAGGGTAGTCACG
>DASYSV010000491.1:0-5658 GCA_036010185.1 Puia sp. | reverse complement strand
CAATAACCGATCAGCCTTCCGGCAACAAAGTCGCCGTAAACGGGGTCGAATTCGACGGTGAAATTCTTTCTCAGATCGGTATCCGCCGGAAGGAGCGTATCGATGAACTCGCAACCGAATACATAGTTGGAAGGTACGTCCGCCCGCCCGATATAGATGCGCTGGCTTGTCACGGTGCCGGCGGAGACCCAGCCGATCACCTGCTCGGTGGGATGGGACAGGCTATGGATATTGCCTGTGATCTGTGAAGGTTGGGCATCGAAGATGCTGCCCAGCGATTCGGTATTCTTTTGCATAAGGGTCAAAAAATTATAGCCGTCCATGGTCAGCGAGTATTGTCGCACCAGGATACTGTACAGTATGCTTAGCTGGATGTCGTTGGGCGGGATCATCTTGATAGGGTAGAGGCTGATCACGTCCTGGGCCAGTTTGGTCGACGTGGTCACTAAGATGGAAGTGGAAGAGGCGTATTTCCAGCAGTGATTGATCTGGTCCGAATCGGGACGGAAAAAGACGCCGCCGTTGGAGCGATTGTATTCGTACTCGGAATACTCCCCGGAGGCATATTCATAGGCCTGGTCCCAGTTCCATTGGTAATAACGGGTAGCGTTGGCGGGATCGTGGGTATTGGCATAGATGACGACCCCGTTAGAGCCGTTGGTCCAGCTGATGCTGTCGATGGGCGGCGTGATCTTGAACGGTGCAAAATCGGAAAGATAGGTTTCCCCTTTGGAAGTCCGGATCCGAAGCCGGTATTGAAGCTGGGGGTTCAGCGTAAAGGAATCGCTGTAGACGCCGGCGGATCCTTCAGGGAGCGGCCAGATCGAATTATCGCTGCCTTCCACCTGTACCTTTGCACCCTTTTCCGGCGGCGGCGTCGAATCGCCCGGTAGAGAGACGGTCCGGCTTAACGCGAACCTGGTTCGCGTGTTCCCCGAAATATAACCTTCAACGACGAGATAGCCGGTCGGAGGAGCCTTATATGGGCTGATGAATTCGTCTTTGCATCCCATGGAAGCGATCAGCGCGATACCTGTCAATATGATGTTTCGTAGCGTCATCGATGGATTGTTAATTTGGCCAGAAGGAAGGTTTTTTAGTCGTGCCGCCTTGCACGATCCGGCAGTCTATACAGTCGGTCCAATTTGAATAGTACCCGGTGATGATCGGTCCCAAAGCCTTTGGATAGATCGGCGTATACATGCCGCCGAAATTTTTTTGCAGATCGGTACCCGATGGCAGGAGGGTATCCGCCTGGTCACAAAAAAAGTAATAGTATCCCGGCACCTGCCCCGGCGAGATCCAAAGCCGCTGTTGCTGAACGGTCCCCGCCGAAACATAGCCGATGACCTGTTCGCCGGGATGTGTCAGGCTGTGGATATTGCCGGTGATCTGCGACGGTTGCGCGTCGAAGATGGTACCCAGCGACTCGGTATTTTTTTGCATCAGGCTTAAAAAATCATAACCGGCTTCGGTCAGTGCGTATTGCCTGACGAGGATGGTGTACAGCACGCTCAGCTGAACGTTGTCGATGGGGATCGATTTGAGAGGGTACAGGCTGATCACGTCCTGAGCCAGCCGCGTCGACGTGCTCACCAGAATTGAAGTGGATGACGAAGCCAGCCAGCATCGCCAGATCTGCTCTGAATCGGGCCGTTCGATCACGGTATCGTGTTTCCGGTCGTATTCGAACATCGAACTGGCACCCGAGTGGTATTCATAGGTCTGGTCCCATTGCCATTGATAGTAGCGGGTCGCGTTCGACGGATCATGCGAATTGACATAGATATTGATGCCATCCGGTCCCGCCGTGAAATTGACGCTATCGATGGAAGGCGTGTTTTTGAACGGTACATAGTCGGAAAGATACGTCTCACCGCCCGTGGTTTGGATACGCAGCCGGTATTGGGCCTGAGCGGGCAGCGCAAAGGAATCGCGATACACGCCTTTGCTTACTTCGGGCAGGGGCCGGACAGAATTGTCGCTGCCTTCTACCTGTACACTGGCGCCGGTTTCGGGTGGAGGTAACGAGTCGCCGGGCAATTTGACAGTCCGGCTGAGGACAAACCGGGTAGGCGTATTGCCGGAAATATATCCTTCCACGACCAGATAACCGGTGGGTGGCGCCTTGTAGGGACTGATATAGGAGCTCTTGCATCTCCAGAGGAGGAACACCGTGAACAGGGCCAGCACGATATGGAGACGTCTTCGCATATGCGCTAGTTGAACCTGATGTTATAATTGATAAAGGGGATGGCGCTGCCGAAGATCGACAGCTTATATCCGTTGACGACCCCGTTCTCGGAAGTATAGTACACGGAATAAGGGTTATGCCTGCCGGTGAGGTTGTATACCCCGATGGTCCAGGAATTATGCGTCTTCTGGTGCACCTTATGATTGCCGTCTATGTTCATGGAGAAATCGGTGCGGAAATAATCCGGAATCCGGTACGCATTCCTGTCCGAGTATAGCGCCCGCAGCGAGCCCGCATAGTTATACACGCCGATGGGGAGGGTGATCGGCCTGCCCGTACTGAACGTGGCATTTAGTGATATGCTGAACCGGTGTGTGAACCGGTAATTGCCGACAGCCGTCACGTCGACGGGTTTGTCATAATCGGCGGGATACCAGTTGCCGTTATTGACGATACCCTGAGCCGAATCATTGGCCTGGAGCAGCGTTCGCGACCAGGTGGCGCTGAACCAGCCATTGAGCTTGCCCGTGAGCTTTTTGATCAATAGCTCGACCCCATAGGCCTTGCCTTTCGTCCCGAGCACATCAGTCTCGATGTGATGGTTCATGATCAGCTGGGCCCCGCTCCGGTAATCGAGGTAATTGTCGATATTCCTGTAATACACTTCCAGCGAAGTCTCGATCGTATTGTTCTTGAAATTCCTGTAAGCGCCCAGCGAATATTGGTCGCCCGATTGCGGTTTGATATGGGGATCGCTTAGTTTCCAGATATCGGTAGGGGCTTCGGCCGTCGTGTTCGACAGCATGTGGATGAATTGCTGCTGCGTGTTATAGCCCGCCTTCAGCGAAAGATTGTCCGTCAGGGCCAACCGTGCCGAGATCCGGTATTCGGGTCCGCCGTAGTTGACTATCTTTTTTCCGGTGGGATAGCTGGTCGTGCCCAGGAAGTTGTCGGTCGTTACGGGTTGTCCCGCCGCATAATTGTTCACCGTAGAAGGACCGAGGTCGTTGAACAGCGAATAGCGGACACCCGCCTCCAGCGACAGGGCGTTGGTGATCGTAAACCGGTCGCTGAGATATAGCGCGCTTTCCTGTGCCTGTTCGGTCTGCAGGGTATCGGGTACCACCAGCGATTTCTCGCCTATCGGTATATATGAGCCGGGATGAAGCTTGTAACGGAGGGTGCTTAGTCCGAAATCGAGTGTATGACTGCTGCTCAGGAAATAGTTGAAGTTCAGCCGGAAATAGAGCTGGTTGATATCGAAGCCCAGCTTATAGGCATTCACACGATTGTATGTACTTGATATCGAGTACTGATAGCGGTCATAGCCTGTAGCGGCCGTGCTGTACAACCGGTTGTTGTAAATATGTTTCCATTTCAGCGAGAGGTTGCGGTTGCCGTAGCCGTAAGTGGTATCGTTATTGAGATTGAAATGGTCTTCGCTCAGGTAGCCGGTGAAATACAGGGTATTCTTTTTGTTGGGCTCGGCGGTCACCTGGAGATTGAGGTCGGAAAAGGAAGCGCGGCTGTTCTTGTACTGGGCCGGAAGATCCTGCAACAGCCAGTTGGCATAAGTAGTGCGTCCTCCGAGGATAAAGGTCATTTTATCCTTGACGATCGGCCCTTCGATATTGAGGCGGCTGGTCAGCAGGCCAATACCGGCCGACCCGGTGAAGTCTTTTTTATTGCCTTCCCGGCTGCTGATGTCCAGCACCGAGGAAAGACGGCCGCCAAAACGGGCGGGGATACTGCTCTTGTACAGCTCGACGTCTTTTACGACCTCGGGATTGAAGACGGAGAACATACCAAAAAAGTGTGCGGTATTGTAGATCGTCGCCTCATTGAACAGGACGAGGTTCTGATCCGAGGAGCCGCCCCGCACGTTGAGACCGGTACTGGCTTCTCCCACCGTCTTAACGCCCGGCAGGGTCGTGATCACGCGCATGACATCGGCTTCTCCGAATACGACGGGCACCTGTTTGATCGTCTTTATATCCAGCTTTTGTACGCCCATTTCCGTGCGTTTGACATTGCTGACCTTCTCTGCCGAAACGATCACTTTCTTCAGCGTCAGCACCTGCGTTTGCAGATCGATGTTCAACTTGCCGTCGCCGTAGACCATGATCAGCCTCCGCGTATCGTGCATGCCGATGCTTTGGATATTGAGGATATGGCGGCCGCGGGGAAGCGAGATCGAATAATAGCCGTATTGATCGGAGAAGACGCCGATCCGCGGGTTTTCGACATAGATCGATGCGCCTGCGATGGGTTCGCCCGTCCGGGCGTCGCGGGCGTAGCCCGCGACATTGACTATTCCGTGCAGCGGGCCGGAGATCTTTTCACCGATTGTGAAGAGTTTATTCTCGAGTGTGGTGACGGGTTTTTCCCCGACGTTTTCCAGGTAATCGCGGATCGAATCGCCGGCTGCGGCCACGGCGGCGTTGCCCGCAGTCCGCGCATGAAAATAATCGCCTGGCAGCTCGGTCTCGATGGCCGCACCTTTGGTGATAAAGATATTCCCGTACCGGTCGGTCGAAAAGCTGAGATCCGTCCCCTGGAAGATATCCGTCAGCACATTGCTCACGGGGCGTTGATCCACTTTGATGTCGAGCCTGGTGGTATCGAGATCCGTCGTATCGTAATAAAGGCGTATGCCTGTCTGTTGCTGCACCAGCAGGAGCACGGTATCCATGGAAGCCTTATGCAGATCGAGCGTGACCCGGTCGCGGGTAGTTTGCTGGGCCCGGGTTGGCATGGGCATTACCAGGTAGAGCACGAACAGGACGCCGGCCCATCGACCGTACTTATTGAGAAGAAGAATCATACCAGGCGGCTACTTTTAACAGTGTATGTTCCCTGTCCCTGCGCATGGACAGATGGTTACTACGGATGAATCGCTTTACATCCTTGCTTCGGTCCTTCAGCGCATGCAGCAGGGATTTGGTATTTTTTACAGGATAGTAAACATTGTTTTTCTTCAGGTAATAGGACGTGTCGGCCCCCTGGATATAATATTCCGCCACTGTGCCGGCATTGAGGTCTTCCTGGACGGTCTTCTTTTCCTTTTTCAGTAGTGTCATCCTGCCCTGGTACATCACCTCATAAAAGCCGTTGCGGGGCTGATTGGGATTGAGACTGTCCTTCAGCCGGATGAAGTGATGATCTTCGATCGTGAACCGGTCGATCAATTCGGGGAAAAGGGTGATCTTAAAAAGATTGGTGAAATCGAACAGGATAACAAGGTCTTTTACCTCGTCGTAGAGCAGGAGGACGTGGTTATACATGACGCTGTCATAGACGACGGTGCCCGGATGCCGTCTTTTGTCGCCGAAATACGGATTGCCTTCGCGCAGGCGAAAATCGTAGGTGGCATATTCGTCACCGCGGAACAGAGCGGACTCCGGGGTGAGGTATGAATGATAGATGCTGAGTGCAGTGTCATAGGCCGCGCGGACATCGAGGAC
>DASYSV010000478.1:0-5686 GCA_036010185.1 Puia sp. | reverse complement strand
AAGGTTGGGTGCTGGGGTGCGTAACGAGCTTGATTTTCGCCTGTAACGAAAAGAAAGAAGAACCTGCAGCGATAGTGATCGATAAAGAAAAGATCAAAAATGAAATTCAGGCTAAGGAAGATGCTTTTGCCAATCTTTATAATAATGGCGAATTCAAAAAAATAGGCTATTATGCGGATGATGCGACGAGCTTTTTTCAGAACAGGCCACCATTGGTGGGTAGGGAAGCAATCCTGGCGTTTTTAAGATCCGATATAATGTCGAATGCCGATAAGATCTCGTTTAAAACAAACGAAGTATTTATATCAAACGATGGAAATCAGGTGGTCGAAGTAGGTTCTTTTAAGGTGGTCGATTCGCTCAATAATCCATTCAATTCGGGCAATTATATCAGTCTATTTGAAAAAAGAAATGGAAATTATGTTGTTTTAAGAGATATGAGTGCTTCTGAAATGCCGCTCAAATAAAATGTAAATTACAATAGATAGGGGCGTTAGCCGGGGAAATGGACTTTCTGTCCTAAATTCGGGGCCGAAAACCTCCAACGATGCAAAAAAAAGCGCTTCTTCTGCCTCTTCTCCTTTTGTCCTCGGCTACCCTTTTTGCCCAGCAATCCGATTCTTATCGCATCCCTTACGATGATAGCACGCTCGGGCCTCAGGGCACGACTACGTTGATGCCCTTTAATCGCCTGGTGCGATCTGCGGGAAAGGTCGTCAGCTTCGGAGACTCGCGGCTGGAGAACCATGCGCTGGATTTTGCGCTATTGCCGGACGGCCGGCATTTGGCAGTGGAGGACCGGTATGGCGTCGGCATCCTGGATCTGTCGACACAGGAGATCGTCCAGCGGTGGAGCATGCGCGATGTCCCGGCGACGAGGAGTCTGATGAGCACCTATTCGGGGATAAAGGCGTTTGGCTATGACGGTCATACCTATATTGTCTGGGGTGCGGGAACTACGAGCCAGTCGGCTTTGCTGATTGCCGAATGGGACGGTTCCGCGATAAAGAATGTTTCCGCCGTTGCGATGAAGGCCGTAGCGCCGGCGGCGACGGCCCTGCCCAATGACATCGCGGTCCGGTTCGAGGGAGGCATTCCATATTTGTATTTTGTGCTGAATGGGAATAATCAGCTGGTGAAGATGAGGTTCACGGACCGGGAGATCGTTTGGACCGTGCCGACAGGGGTCGCCCCTTATGGACTAAGGATCATCGGCAATAAGGTGTATGTTACGAATTGGGCGGGACCGTTGGTCACCGACAGCAGTCGCGAGTATGCGGGCACGCCCTGGGGCAGTGCCTATACCAATCCCGTCACGGGCGCTACGGCGTCCGGCAGTCTGTCGATCATCGACGCGCAGAGCGGAAGCCTGGTCAAAGAATTGCCGCTGGGTCTGCATCCGAATGCCATCGTCAGCAGCCCGGATAGCCTCTTCCTTTACATATGCAATGGCAATAGCGACAATGTGAGTGTGGTCGACGTGCGGCGGGAGGTAGTGGTGGATTCTGTTGCGGTGGGGTTGTTTACCGGTGGCATTACTTACTATGGCAGCAGTCCCAATGCGCTGACGACCGATGCGGGCGGAACGATGCTGTATGTTGCCAACGGATTCGACAATGCGGTGTGTGTCGTCCGGCTGGGCAGCAATGCGGCCACGCATGGGTCTTCGGGCGAAAGCAAAGTATTGGGTTATATACCGACGGAAGCATATCCAGGAGGCGTTGCATTGGTGGGCAATGACTTGTATGTGGCGAATATCGAAGCGAGGGGGCCGCGTGTGCTTGCGCGTTTTAATGCAGCGGGTTCCGTCAACGCATATAACATCCATCAGGCATTGGCGTCGGTGAGCATCATACCGGTGCCATCGAAGCGGCAACTGAAGAAATATTCGAAGGCGGTACGCCAGCAAAGTCTGATCTTCCGGCTGGAGCTGACCAACCGTGCACCGCGTCATGATGTGGCGCCGCGACCCCTACCGGAAAGGATCGGTGAGCCGTCGGTCTTCAAACACGTTGTATATATCATCAAAGAAAATAAGACCTATGACCAGGTGTATGGCGATATCACCCAGGGTAGGGGCATGCCTGATCTGTGTGTCTATGGAGACAGCGTTACCCCGAACCAGCATCGGCTGAGCGGGGCGTTCTCGCTGCTGGATAACTATTATGCCTCGGGTAAATGTTCGGCGGAAGGGCATCAGTGGGCGGATGCCGCCATGACCTCCGACTATGTCGAAAAGATGGTGCGTGCCTGGTTCCGCAGTTATCCTCACCGGCAGGAGGATGCGCTTGTGTACAACCGGAACGGGTTTATCTGGAATAATGCGCTCGACCACGGTAAGAAGGTGCGTATCTATGGTGAGGCCTGTACGACGCATTACGATCCTTCGCTGAAGTGGGGAGATATTTATAAGGGCTGGCTCGATCATACGGATCAGGGGTTCGTCAATACGAGTACCATTGCGCGGATCAGGCCGATCATCTCACCTGCCTATCCCGATTGCGACAATCTCGTTTTTACCGATCAGCTGCGTGCGGATATTTTTATCCATGACTGGAAGGCCGCCGAGCAGGCCGGCGGCGACAGTTTGCCCGATCTGATGGTTGTGTCGCTGCCGGACGATCATACCGCAGGCATTGCGCCGGGGATGCCCGTTCCGCAGGCCATGGTGGCCGATAACGATCTTGCCGTGGGCAGGATCATCGACGCGATATCGCATAGCCGGTTCTGGGACAGCACGGTAGTTTTTATTACGGAAGACGACTCGCAGTCGGGATGGGATCATATCTCGGCATACCGGACGACGGGTCTCGTGATCAGTCCTTATTCCGTGATCGGGCATGCTATCCATACCAATTACAATCAGACCGGCATGGTGCGGACGATCGAGCAGATATTGGGGATACCGCCGATGAATGTCATGGATGCAACGGCATTGCCTTTGTTCGATTGTTTCTCGGATCAGAAGACGCCTTATGTGTTTACGCATGTGCCGAATGTGGTGCCGTTGGACCGGATGAATAAGCCGGTGGCGGAGTTGAAGGGTAAGGCGGCAACGTTTGCGCGTGCCTCGGCCGTGCAGGCGGCGAAGGGTGTAGATGGAGGCAATGACGATCTGTTGAACCGGATATTGTGGTTTGCGGCGAAGGGCGATGTGGCATATCCTACTGGGGATGTTCGATGAGGCCGTTCTCGATCGCATAGCGGATGAGCAACGCCGTGTTGTTGACATTGAGCTTTGTATATAGATTCTTGCGGTGAGTGTCGACGGTGTCCACGCTAATAAAGAGCACCCGGCTGATCTGGGCGTTGGTGAGACCTTCGGCTATGAGACGGACGATCTCTTTCTCGCGTTTGGTGAGGACGGGTTGGTGTTGTTTCTTTTCGAGCGTATTCTTGTAGATCCTTCCCGCCTCGAAGCTGAAATAAATGCCGCCGTTGTTGGCGGTTCGGATCCCATCGATCAGTTCCTGTCGTGTAATGTTCTTGAGCAGATAGCCACTGGCCCCATGCTCCATCAGCGCGCTCATATAGAGGCCCTGGCTAAAAGTGCTGAGGCCGAGGACCATGACGCTTTTGTGTCTGGTCTTGACGATCCCGCACAGATCGACACCGCTCATATCGGGGAGATTGATATCCATCAGGAGAACGTCGATAGGGTGGATAGAGAGAAATGCGAGACAGTCGGCTGCTGTCGCGGCCGAGCCGACGATTTTGATCTCATCCTCTTTTTGCAGAAGGACGCGGAGGCCTTCTACTACGACGTTGTGATCTTCGACGATATAGACGCGTATCATGTTATGCTATTAATGTTGGGGGAGTTTGGGGGGAATTGGGGCGTGTCATGTTATGCTATTAATTCGATGTTGATGGTGGTGCCTTCACGCGGTGCTGAATCGATATCGATGAGGCCGTTGAAGTAGTTGACCCGGGATTGGATATTGGTCCAGCCGATGCCCGCTGCCTTTTTTAGACCGTCGACCTCGAACCCTTTCCCATCATCTTCGACTGTGATCAGGATCTTGTCGTGGGTCTTGGTCAGCTGGACGAGGATCCGGTCTGCCTTTCCATGGTTGATGGCGTTGTTGATCAGCTCCTGGACGATACGGTATACATTGACATCGGCGATATTGCCCAGATCGCGGTCGGGGCCGAACTGTTCGCAAATGATCTCTGTGCTGCCTGCCAGCCGGATGGATTCGCAGAAGTCTCTGACAGCATTGTTCAGGCCAAATTTTACCAATGCCTCGGGCATGAGGTTGTGGGCTACTTTCCGCAACTCGGCGATCGTACGGTCCAGCTGTTCGAGGGTATTGTCATAGGAGTGGGCGGTGGAAGGAGCCAGGTGCATCTTGTCCCGGAGATTGGAAAAAGAGATCTTCACGCCGGCGAGCATGCTACCCAGGCTGTCGTGGAGATCGCGCGCGACACGGTGGCGTTCATCTTCCTGTCCTTTCAGCATGGCCTCGATACTCATCAATTGCTTTTCTTTTTCGAGCTCCAGGATTTGCTGGCGTTCGAGCTTCCGGTTCTTGCTGACATTGATATAGAGGCTGAATCCGATGGCCACGAGGGTAGCGATCGCGATGAGGAAGATGATATTCAGCAGGTGGTTTTGCCGGACGGCATCCTGCTCATGTCGTTCGTCGGCCTGTAGCTGAGAGATGGCTTTTTCTTTTTTGTCGTTGTCGTAGAGGGCGGCCAGATTATTGGCCTGTCTGATATTAGCGGCCCGGAGGACGCTATCATTGAGGACGGTTGCGTGTCGCAGATCCTGGTAGGCCAGGGATTGGGCGCCCGTGCGGTTATAGTATTCGGCCATGGCGACGAGGGCATCGGCGAGGACGTCCTTTTGCCCGCTGGCGCGTGCTGCGGAGACGCTTTCATCCGCATACTTTTTTGCGATGGCGAGGTCGCCGGTGGCCAGGCTGCTCCGGGTCAGATCGGCGCAGACGGCGGAGATCACGTCCATATGCATGGGGCGGGTGTAATCATAGTATTGGAGGGCCCGGGTAAGGAAGAAGATAGCGGAGTCGGTCTTGTTCTCTTTCAGCGCCACCTGTCCGGCCAGCCGATAGTATGCGCCCGTGACGAGGGTTTCCATCGTATCCGGCATGAGGGGAGCTATCCGGTCGAGATAGGCCGTTGTTTTTTCGATGTCTCCGCGACGGAAATAAATGGCTGCAATGGAGGTATTGATGCCGGCGGCTTCGATATTCGGTCCGTAGCCCACCAGCTTTTGAAGGGCTTGCAGCGCGGCCTGATAGTATTCGAGGGATTTTTCGTCGTTGAAGAGTTTTTCATAGATAGAGGCCAGCCGGATGAAGATCATCTTTTGTTTGTAGAGATCGCTTGTGTCGTAGTTCTTCATGGCGGCGAAATAGTCACTGAGGGCGGAGTAGTAGTTATCCTGGGTCTCGTGCAGCAATGCCTTCTGAAAAAGCGCGTATGCGCGGGTGCGTCGGAGCCATTGTTCGTTGGAATTGCCTGCGATCAATATGGCGGAGTCGAGATAAGAGAGGGCGCTGTCCGGTTTTTGAAGACTTTTATAATATCCCCCGATCCAGACCAGGCAGATGGCTTCGCCTTTTTTGAAGCCGAGCTTTCTGCTCAGGCTTATGGCTTCATGAAAATAGGGCATCAGCTGTCTTTTCTGGCTTAAGAAGGTGGCGCAGTCGAGGAGATC
>DASYSV010000430.1:0-12482 GCA_036010185.1 Puia sp. | reverse complement strand
AATGCTGAAGGTGTAAGGAAGATCACCGGGCCGTGGATTATTTTTGATCGTCACCAGGACTTCAAGGCGCTTTCTCCGGGTCTTTGCTGCGCCGCTTTTGGTCAATTCGCCTGTTTCTTCTGTGACGGTGTTTATCGCCTTCGCGCTGAGGTTTATATCATCTTTCCTAACGTATTCGAGCTTGTCGTCGATAATATTTTGCTGGAAGGCAAAGATATTCGGTGTTTTGGGTGTCCCGTCGGCGGTCACCGTGTCAGCCGGCAGATAGACAAGTATCCCGGACCGTAGTTCGTTACCTCGGAAGTAGCTCTCGAACCCGTATAATTTATGCAGCTTTAACAGGACCTGGGCGCCTTGCTCATTGCCGATAGCAAAACTTTGGCCTACGGTCGTCGCCGTGGTGTTATTTACCGTTAGTTGGGTGCCCCAAACCGCGTTTACTTTGTTGATCACAACTTGCAGGACGTGTTCCAGGGTGTCGGATTTCGAAAAAGTAACCAGGTCCATCGGCGTTTGCTTTACCAACCACATATTGTCCTCCAGCTCAATTTCAATAGGTATTTTAGAGCGTACCTTACTGATATAGCCGGTAAACATTGTCGACGTATCGGTGAGCTCCCGGTTACCGGTCGTGAAATACTTATAGCCGGACGCAATCGTTACCGCATCGCCCCTGAGAACAAGCGGAGCGTTTGAGTCGAAGCCGCCAACATTCACATTTGTCCCGAACAATGGCTTTTTTGCGCCGTACTGGTTCCTGTAAAAAATGGCTTTCGGCATAGTCAGCTTTCCTTTGTTCGTGAGATCCCGCCAATTATCCGAACACTCAAAAGAGTGTACAAAGTCGAAATTCAACTGAATTTTCCGGTTTGGCCAATCGGGGGAAGGCCTTTGCTGAATGGTTATTTGCGTAACTATACGGTACATGGTCCTAAATTGGCTTCAAGTGAATTTGATGGAATGTAAGGATATCGGATGCACCCTTTGCAATCTCGCCTTCCGGCTCAATCTTGATGATCAGCGCGATGATTTCGCCTAATGCTTTCTGATACAAGGAAGGTTGCGCTGCATTGGTGAGATCCTGGTAATCTTTCATTGAAAGTATTACCGCATCTTCCGGCATTCTAAATTCAAAGTCCTCTGCCATACCTAATTTTTTTGTTGGTTTGCAATTGCTTTCGCCGCGATCGTGGTCGACGGTTCCCCATATGCTGTCACGCATTCGGTCGCGATTGTCCGGCTACTGTCAATATACCGCCGTAGCGCCCGGCAATACTCGATACATTGCTGCCGGTGTGAGCCCGTGATCAGGCCTTCGTCGACGGATCCGAGAATTGAATCCCGCGCCCTTTCCGCTTGCTCGACGGATCGGAGTAAGGTTTTAAGAAAGGCCTTTTGGTTCTTGTTCATACTTCTATTTAAAAATCCAGGGGAGGACGAAACTCCCCCGGCTCCAATATGGATGTTTAGTCAAAGCGGGACGATACCGCTCCGGCTTTTCTGATACTTATTTGTACTTGGCTTTCCAATTTTTGATAACGTCGTCCGTCCCGGAGTAGCCCCTGGCTGCCCATTCGGCGATCAGGCTGTCTTTCAGAATATCGTAGTGGGCCAGATCCGTTTTGCTAGCGTTCAACTTCGGCCGGTTCTGCTCCAGGGTCTTTGCTTCGAAAGACGTGTCCCGGTTCTCAATCGGATGGCAATCGTACTCCCGCATGGCGTCGGCCATTAATCCTGCCCGCGCTTTTGCTTCGCTGCCGCCATATTTATTCTTAAACTCGCTCAGCACGGCGGAGTGTTCGGGATGCGCCGGCTCATGCAACTTCCCAAAGAATCCGGTCGCTTTGCAATGACCGGCCGTCTCTGCCGCCTTCATCTTTTCGTCGGTCATTGTGTTTTTTCTTACCAATTCCTTTTGATGAAAGGTGGCGGGTTTGTCTTTCTTTTCGACGGCAGCCTTTGCCTGCACTTTCTCCGCGTTTATTTTTGCAGTCGTCGCGCCTAGTGCCTTGGCCTGCATTTGTTCTACTTCCGTTAACATTGTATTTCGTTTTATTGATGAAGAAATGGGTTTACACGTTATAAAAACTTTCGAGCTTTTCAAGCCCATAGATCAATTGATCCTGATACCGCGCGATAACTTCGTCAATCGCATACAACACATCCGCGAGGTCCGGCAGATCATCGGACAGCAAATCGCGCATGGCGACGAAATAGGCCGTCCTGCTTGACCGGATCACCTGCCGGGAGTCGGTCACGAGCCGATAAATTCGGCCGCCGCGAGTCCGAAAGCCCAGGTGGTTGGCGATCAGTAAAAAGTCCCCGGTATCGATCTCGATCGCGCCGGTCGTCCTAAAAAAGTATCTCGACGGTATTTTTGTGGGTATCATTAGTAAGCAAGTTTTTTATTAGGTGCGTTGCGTCCGAACCTTGTCGGAAAAGACGGGCCGCCTCCGGTAAGGTATTTTTTGAATTCATTATAGAACACGGTGATCACCGCGTAATCCAGCAAGTCGGTAAAATGATGATACCGTTCGATCGATGCCCCGGTCTTCGGGTCCCGGACTTTCTCTTTTCGCTTCGTGCCGTCGCCATCCTCCTGACCGTTGAGCAAGTCGGCGATCATCTTTTCGCAGTGGCTGCCGATCGTGAGACTGATCCCATTGTATCCCGATTCAAAGACGGTGTTTATGAAATTCATGCGCGGAACGACCGGCGGAGCCGAAGTGTGCACGCGCAATGATGGCCGGAATTGAGCAAGTGAGCCTATGATGATATCGAAGTCATTATAAGAATCCTCGCCGCGCGTGTCCTTGTGCCGGCCTGCCGGGTCGCCCGTAACCATCATTCCCCCGATATGGCCCTGGTATAGCCGGATGATCTCTTTGCAGACCGCTTTGGTATTGTTCCTGGGCGGCGGTAATTGGATTTCCCCGATCATGCGCATTATCTTGCCTTCGACCTGGAAGATGCCGCAGGAAACGCCCGGAAGCACGTTAAAATCGAAGCTGACCCACAAGGGAAGCTCTTTGTTATAGCATACCGGCGCCGTGTTCCGGCCCATCGCGAATTGCTTGTAGGCTGCCGTAGCCCGGACGCGCTGCCCCCACCGGCCCAGGCAGTAGACTTGGTAATAATAAGAGTCCGTCCGCTTCAGGTCCTCCATCGCCGCGACAAATGGCATGGATATCCAGCGGTTATCCTTGTAAGTCGAGTGGTGGACCGTTACAGCCAGTTCCACCGTAACGCCAGGCTTGACCTCGACCATTGTCTTATCCTGGAATGACAGGCCTTCCTTGCCCTCAAAGAAGCGTTTCCAGAACCAGCTCAACTGGTAGTCGCCCTCGCACTCAGGGTTGAGACTGAAGATCTCTTGCAGGTACTCGGCCTTACGGGTGCGGACTCCACTGGATATAGTGATCCAATCGGGCTCCGTTGGAATATCTTCCTCATACCAGACAGCCGATGGGTCTTTTATTGACTTCAGCCGGGTTGTATCATCACAACCCCTTGCCAGGAATGTGTTTCCATTGCGGCAAACGATCTCCAGTGGATTGAGTTTGAATTCAAAGAGCTCTTGCAGGCCCATATCGACGATGATATCCCGGATCGTCTGGTAGCTGCTATCCTTAATCGAATTGTAGGCATTGCGCACCAGAATGGCTTTAAAGTACTTCTCCGTCAGGCAGCGAAAGATCAACTTCTTTGCCGTGAAGTCGCTTTTGCTGCTGCCCCGGCCGCCGTACAGGATTAAATACCTGTCCCGGCAGCCAATGAGCGGGAGAAACGCCTTATTGATGATCTTCTCCCAGGATGGCCATTGTATTTGAACCGGTCGCTTCATCTTCGAGTTTTACGGTAATGATCTGCATGTTATTTCCATCGCCAAGGTGCTCTACCCTGGCAAGTTTCGGCTGAACATATTCGAGCAGGGTCAAATATGCCTCGACATAGCTTCGCCCTTTCAGGCTGTTCAGCTCTCTTTTGAACTTAGCCGTCCCGCCGCTGACAATATCCTGGGCGAATGCGTTCAGTAGCTTTTGCTTCCTGCTAACTCCCGCCGGCTTACCTGCTTTATTTCCTGAAACTCCTGGTTGAAACTTTGCCATGTTCTGTATCGCTTTCTGTTTATTTACTACCTTTTTGGCTACCATTCGCCCTTATTTTACCTCTGCAAGGGCTGATTTTACTACTGTTTACAAGAGTGCGGCGGATTCGAACCTAACCTTTCGCTACAGCGATTTTGCTTCGCGCCTGCGGCCCCTGTTTTTGGACTGATTTATCAGAATTACCATTGATCTCCGCATAAGCGGCCCTGCCGTCGTAAACGATCGCTTGAAACTTCTTCCCGTAATGCTTCCCTACCCTCTCCATAAGTCCGAAGTCGGTAACGGGCTCACCGCGTTCATCAAAAAGGATATCGTAATCTCCGCCGTCCCTGGTCCTGATCCGGGCAATGTTGCTGTACCGGAATTCCCGGCCGGTGATCGTTTCGGATGGGATTGCGACAATATTTACGCTTTGGATATTAGTCAGGTTAATGCGTTGCATGGGATAGTGGTTTTTGTGCGCCCGCTGCAAAGCAATCCTGGGCGCATTTGATGTATTTGGCCTCCTGTCCGTTGAACTCCGGATTCGCTTCTATTTCGGCCTTGATGGCATAGATGAGGGATGAGTCGCCTAATCCGCCGAGCGTAAATGCAACGCGTTGGACGGTGTCCCAGCGTTGATTTACAACGGCACCCGCTATTTTGGCCAATTCTGAACGCACAAGAGCGGAGTGGCCTGCGATCGGAGCCCGCAAAGTTGCGGAGTGCGATTTCTGCGGGGCTGGCTTCGTCCGAAAGTTGGTGACCCGCAGGATCTCTGGGTTATCCCTGATTAGCATATTGGAGTCATAAGACACATACCGCAGGTTTTCGACCTTCTTACCCTTGGATTGATCTGCTTTAATGCCGTAGTCTTCCAGGACGAGGAAAAGGTGCTCTGCGTAGTCTGCGAGGCGCTCAGGCTCGGCGATGCAGGCCAGGGCATAAAATCCGTCGCCGCTACAGCTGAGGCCACAGAAAGCGATAAAAGGCAGCGCAAAGACGCATTGCTTCAATTCCTCCAGGTCGAAGTCGGCTATACCTGCCTGGTCGAAATCCAGCTGTAAAAGCCCGGACCAATGAATCAAAGCCATCTTCCCGTGTTCTTTAGTAACCAGAAGACCGGCAGGAGTATAGCACTGAAGGGTAGCTTTCAGGGCTAGTTTCCGGTTTCTATAGTCAGGCGCCGATCGATCCAGGTTGCGGATCTCGACGATCGTCTCCATGTCATTGAGCCGGTCCCCTTTCCATTTCCTGAATGAGGCAAACTCAGTGAGCAGGATTTCGCCGACGGTTGCCGGCCGCCCGATGTTGTCCGCGTGACTGACGTAAAGAGATACCTGTTTGTTCATCCAGTTCATTTTGTGGTTCATTTACCTGCTTTTTTTTGAGTCAAAATCGGAGGTTCATTTTCACCACTTATATATAAGTGGATGAATGAACTTTTTTGAACAGGGTTCAAAAGTCATTTTGGACTTTTTGAACTTTTTGACCCTTCCCTGTTTTATCGCTTGGTTCAAAAAGTTCAAAACATGGGTTTTGACTTTTATGAACCCGCATCACTTCCCCGCATTTTTACCATCCATGTTAAGGCGATATTTCTTATCCGGGCCTTGCTTCACCATACCCCAACCTTCCAAATCCTCCAAATACCGCTTTGCCGTGCTCTTTGATTTGGTGGTTATCTTCATAATCGATTCAATCGCGTCGGCGGACGATACAGCTGCCAGCGGCTTGAAGACGGTCTCCGCTATCGCCCGTGCGGCTTCGACCTTCTTAACCGTCTTTCCCTCCTGCCGGGCGCCGGAATTCCATTCCTGGTTAATTCTTGGTAGCGACCCTTTATCCCACCGGATGGCGAACGGTTCAAATGGCAGCCCACGGCTATTAACACATGTGACGATGCTTTGCGAACGGTCATCCGGGTCAATCTCTGTCATGATCTCCATCTCGCACTTTTGGGACGATATGGTCCCAACGTGCGCCCTGGCGTTTTTGTCCCCCTTGTTCTGATGCAGCACCCCGGCAATGTGGATATCGTATTGTGAGCAAAGGCTAACCAGGGCTGTGATGGTCATATGCCCCTCGGCGGGGTCCATGAAATCCGTCATGAGATCCACTATCCCGTCAATCACTACCATTTTTAGGTTCGGAGTGAGCCGGATGCCGGCCTCGATGATCTTTCGCCGGTCGGCGGCCGGATGTTCTCGGAGGTCGCAATAGACCAGGTTCTCCGAAGAATTCAAACCGGCCATCTTAAGAATCAGGCGCATCGTCCGCGCAGCATAGCTTTCTCCCTGCTCGGTATCAATGAACAGGACCGAGCCAGGTAGCGCGCATTCAAACCTGGTTTCGTCTTCCGACGGCGTAAGTCGAATATAGTCGGCAATCATCAAGGCGAGCCCAGTCGTTTTTTTAGACTTCTGCTTGCCCTGATGCAGGCTGTATGATTTCGCAGTGAAGAGCGGCGTATAGATCCCTTTGCAGACAAAATTGACAATTGCCTGAGGTAGCGGATATTCTTTGGCCTGATCTAAAATGGATGATTTAAATTTTTGCTCATAGATATCCTCCGGCGGATTTGCAGTCGGCGGAGGTATTTCTCCGGTGACAACCCTTAAGTCTATTTCCGGTGTTGGCTTCTTTTCGTATTTTTGATCCGGTAATTGCATTGGATTTTATTGTCCCAGCCTGGCCGCTGGGATATTTTTTTACCGACTTCGCTTTGATGGTTTCGCTTCCAAGGCCTTTAATACCGCCCGGCGGTCGTACCGGATCGCGCTGCCGATCAGCAGAAAGGGTATGGTTCCCTTCTTTCGGTATCGTACCGCTGTAGGTCGGGTGATGCCCAGGAACGCGCATAGCTCCTCCGTGTTGATCGGCTTCTCGACCGGATCGGCAGCTGTAACGGGTGAGATCCCGGCAAGCAGACTTTCCAGCTTGTCGAATCGGAGGTTAAGCTCCTCAAAGGGGTTAACGGTCATTTCTTACCTCCTTTCCCGGTACCCTCGTTTGCCGCTGCCCTTTGGGACGCAAGGTTTTTTACGGATTGCCGCCGAGCCAATTCGCGGTTGTTGCCGCGGCCGGGCTGTATGCTCCAAAGCAAAGAGTCAATTTCAGACAACCTCTTTCGAACCGCCCTTAGTTTCTCGTCATTGGTCATGAAGTTGAAATTTATAAGACCAATTTAGACGTATCGATTCTTCCATCTCTCACACAACCCTCACACAACCCTCACACAAAATTGAAAACCCCCAACTGTAGGGGGTTTAACCGAAATAATCAGGAAAGATTGTGTGAGGGTTCGCGGAGGGATCATTACTCTTCCTGCTCCGACAAATACGATTTTATCCTGTCGATTTCAATTTTTGCCAAGTCTTTTCCCTCTTTAAGGGTGATATGCGGGAGAACGGTTTGAAGGTCCCGTAAGCGATAGGCGGCACTCTTTGGCACGTTGAGACCAAGGCGCTCGTTGGTTTCGTCCGCGGAGTTATAAAACCTTACAAGTTGCCGCTCATCATTTCTTACGTGATGAGCTAATATTTCCTTCGCGGTTGAATGATATATCACATCTTTGTTGTACCAGTATAAGAGCGCAATTTGCCGAAGGGAAAGAGAGTTTAAACTTTCATATTTGCGGTCGTTTCCTGCTGTTGTCCTCCTTTTGGGAGACGTTTTGACCACAGCATTACCCCCCGAGCCAGCCGAATGAGTATTCCACAGCCATTGCAAAAAGTCCAGCTTTCCCACCAAGTATGCCAGGGCGAAATCTGCCTTGACAAAATATGCGTTTACTACGGCTTCGACCAGCATGCATTCCTTATCCGTCATGGATTCCACAAGGTGCCTTCCAAACTTACCAGCTGTCAAATGCAGAGGCAGAGGATTACCGCCTTCCTGCCATGCGCAGAAAGCGCCGGATAGGCTTTCGAAGGATTTCTTTCTCCAGGCCTGAAAGCTGTCTTTTGTCTTCGGCGTAGGCCTGCAGTCGTCCCGTTTCAGGCTCAGAGCCCAACTGACGAACTTATTCAGATTAAGCTGAGAGATTACTTCCATATCGAATTCCGTCATATCACAAATTTAAAAAAGCGGGACCATATGCCGGCCCCGCTGTGGTGTCTATTTCTTTGCTCGTTTGTTTCTTGGCGTCTCCCGCAGGCAGAGCCGCGGCAGTGGCATAATTCTTTCCGATGCGGATCGGATTGCAGACGTGAGCAGGACAGTAATAACATTGTCTTTTTTCATGGTTGATGGTTTGTGTGTGAAAAAGGTTTAGTTCATATTTAGCCGTCTGCTGTCCGATCCGAACACGGCCTGCCGCGCTATCGTCTCCGGAGTGTCCTCAGCCTTCTCGTTCTTACCGGTAATGATTGTCCGATATTTCCACCGAGACTCTAGTAAACTCATGTCTCCCTTGCCGGGCAGCCTGCCGTCGGACACTATTTCATTTTGTTCGGCTTTCGAAAGCGTTTGCAGATATCGTATGCCTTTACCAATGGGAATGAATTGGCAGGCTTGGATTGCCGCATATACCTTAATACCATCGAAACCGCATCTGCCCAGGGGACAGTTTTTGCATATTTGGTGCATGCGCTTATTTTGAGGATTTATGAAACAGCTCTGCGGGAAACCATTTCCCTTTGAGCTCGTTAATAGGATAGTAGTCGCATCCGCTATACCTTTTCAATCCGGGCGAGGAATATCGGCTGAACTCATCTAATAGGCCATCAGAATCGGCAGCAACACAGATAAGAAATATATCCCGGCGAGGACCATTATTGATGCTGTCTTCTTCCAGGATTTCCTTATAGGCCTTCTGCTTAAATCCTTCTATTAGTTTCATGCGATCCTCGAAAGTGCCGAGACCGTCGCCTAGTACTTTTCGCTGCGACTGAGAAATAATAATCAGTTGCTCTGGCGTTGCCCGATCGATCATTTCCTGAAGGCTTAACCCTTCATCGAGCATGTCCCGCAATCCCTGCGCGGCCTCTTGGCTGATATCGCCATCCCCTTTCCCGTCCGCATCACCATCCCTCTGTTTTCTGAGATTCTCAATTTCTCGCTGTTGAAATTCCCATTGCTTTTTGGTAATTTCAAACATATCCCTTGCGCTTTTTTCCATACGGGTCAGCAGCTCTATATACTTCCTTGCTTTATCGAGTGCCACAGCTCCATCCCTCCACCATTTTTCGTACATAGCTGCGTTTTGTTTTGCGCGAAAGACCCTTTTCTTTAAGAGACGAATTTCCTTTTGCTCCGCCGTTTCCGGCTCGGTGTTCAGCGATTTACCTTTGTTATTTTCCTTGCGTTGCATAAATTTAGGTTTGAACGGTTATTAATTTCCGGAGAACGTTTCTGCAGCTGGCTTAAGATCCTCAACAAGGGTGAGGCCTTTGGCGAACTGCGCGAAGAGTTTTTCGCCGTGATCGATGTCTTTCAAATTGGTTATACCATTAGGATAGCACCAGTTTTTATTGAACCTCTGGCCATGGCGCATATTTGGGCAGGACAAGAACGCCTTGCACCCTGGGCAATGTTCGGCGGTAATCTTCATGGAAACTAATTCCTCGAACCTTTTGAGGTGGTTCATTTGGGCCTCGATCTTAAGACGGGCCCGTTCGTAATCGGCCTCGATTTTCCTTTGAGCGGCTGGATCAGTAATGGCTTTGACGCCAGTGATTTTTTTGTTACTTTTGCGTGGCATAATACTTCACGGTTTTATGTTGAATAATGCCCGCCGGTTACAGCCAGCGGGTTTTTTGTTTACAAGGTGCCTTATTCGATTCTAATGCAATCGTCATATCTGAGTGACCTATCAATCATAAGCCGGTACGCTAAAGATTCAATCTTACCCCAAATGTCACTTCGACCAACCAGGTTAATTGCCTCCTTTCGAATATTTTCATGGTAACTTTTTGCAAGCTGGTAGTTCCCCTTAAAAAGTCTGAGGGAATGCTGGTGCGAAGATCGAATATCTTCCGTGGCACTTTTCGGAAAGCCCTTCAGGTTTCGAAGGCGTTTTTCTGCCGCTCCTCCAGCGAGTTTAATAATTAAGAGATGCTTTAATTCTACCCTTTCCGGCATAGAAATATCCAAACCGGTTTCTAGTTTATTCGAGATACTTTTCGCCAATTTCAGCCCTCCAACTTGTCCGAGTATTTCAAATCCGGTGACGGTCGTGGGGATAATGGTCACAAAGTCAAATTTATGCTGAAATTCAAGAGCAGCTATTGCATGCGCCGCCTCGTGGTACGCGGTAGCTATCAATCGTTTCATTTGCCTTGCCATTTTATACCGCTTTGAGTTTTGACTTCGGCTTTTTGATCTCACCCCAGGCGTTGCGCATAACGACCTTTTTGCGTTTTTCGGTGATCTTGACGTACCGCTTAAAGCTCTTATAGTCCTTGTGGCCGGTGATCGTCATAACCTCCTCCGCGCTCATGCCTTTTTCCAGGGACAGCGTGGCAAAGGTCTTTCTTCCGGTATGGACACCGACGAGCTTGTACTTCGGGTAAATGGTCGCTTCGCGCTTAGAGCCCTTAAACCGGACTACTTCAGTCGGCTCATTGATCCCGGCTATTTCACACAAACCCTTGTGAATTTCTGTCTTCCCGGTCTTTGCGTCCCGGTCGGCCCAGCCCTTCAGATACATATTCATTTTTTGATTGCTGAATAGCGATAGGGACCCCGTTTTAACCCCCACGTTTGAAGGCAGGGGGCGGGCTTGCCCTTTATACTTCTGCAGGATGGCGTGGGAATAGGGATTAAGGGGTACCGTAAGCCATTCCTTCGTTTTTTTCACCGTTATGCGGATCTCATCATTTTTTATATGCTCCCATTGCAGCTGCGCCATGTCGGAATATCTGAGGCCTGTAGCGCACGCAAAGCAAAAGATATCCCTGACCTGGTCCAGCCGCTTGTCACCCTTTAGGTCAAGGTTGAAGAGGCTTTGGAACTCTTCCTCCGTCAAGGCCACCACCTCGGCATTTTTCTTAAGTTCGATTTTGAAGTGCTTGTACCCCTCTGATACGGGCACTTCTCTTTTCCTAGCGTAGCCGATAAACGTCTTTAACGTAGAAAGCTGCTTTGCGACGGTGGTATTGGTGAGCGATACAACTTTGCTTTTGCCGACTGCTCCAGGCTTGGAAGATTTCGGTGGGAAAAAGCGACTGCGGGGTGTGAGCAGGAACTCTTGAAACTGCTCGAAAAAGGAATAGTCCATGTCTTTAAACCGGACCTTTCTTTTGGTGGAGTCCTCGAAAGCCTTTAGGTGACTTGCAAGCGATTTATATACCGACAAGCTCCCGGCCTCCCTGGTAGATAGATTGGATTTTATATAGGCTTCAATGAAGTCGTACACATGTTTTTTTGATTCCCTTGTCTCCCTCGGTTTGATATCCGGCGACTTGGCGGCGCGGATGGCTGCAATCACATCAGCCGGCCCCCATCGCTTATCTTCGCCTTTTTCGGCGGTCTCAAATTCATACTTAAGCCGCTTCTCTACCTCGCCAATTTTTATGCGCAAGGCGGCCATCTCGTCGTTTATCTTGACAATGTCCCGCTGGCTGGGAAGGGAGGCGTATTCAACGCCTGGAAAAATCTCCTTTGCCTTCGTCTTGCTTATCTCGTGGTATACGGCTGCTCCTTTCTCCTTGTCCCAAAAGTGCGGCCAGATCGACTGACCGGTCTGGTAACTGCTTCGCTCGCCCTGTATTTGATAGGTTAATTCAATGGGTGCCTTACCGGTCGCGTCAGCACGTTGGAGGCGGAGAGAAAAACGAATGGTTGCCTTGATCATGGTTCGAAAATATATCTCTCCCAAAACTACTTGGTTGCGGCTTTGGTTGCAACTTTTGTGCAACATATATTTTCATGCGTTTACGCGGGTTTGCATAAGTGACTGTAAGACAAAGATATGATGCTAATGAGCGTGGACTATTGTTAACTATAAACGCTTGGGTTCGAATCCCGCCCTCTCCGCAGAATATAACCGCAATTATTTGTAGAGCAAATGGTTGCGGTTTTGTTTTTTGGTGGGGGTGCAGGAAGGTGATTTCTCTATTTATTTTTATTATTACCAGGGTAATTATTGCCGACACCAAAAAAACACTCGATAGACTTTATCTTGCCATCTCTAAAAGTGTAGTATTCAACATTGTGGACAAGCTTGTTGTCTGTTGTATGGATATCGTAAATAGCGAAGGCCGTGTTGCCCTCTACCATAATTTTGGGGAACTCGACTTTTTTGAAAAATTTAGACGTTGGGTAACATTTCTCCTTATACTTCGCGAGGGATATGTGATCATCTCCGGCTGGGCTGGTGAAATTAAAGTCATCAGTAAATTGACTGGCAACTAAATTCCAGTCCTTCTTTTCAAAACCTGATAAATAGTT
>DASYSV010000428.1:0-18022 GCA_036010185.1 Puia sp. | reverse complement strand
GCGTATTTCTTTTAGGCGATG
The DNA here is from genome assembly GCA_036010185.1 of Puia sp. Classification (GTDB taxonomy): domain Bacteria; phylum Bacteroidota; class Bacteroidia; order Chitinophagales; family Chitinophagaceae; genus Puia. The sequence continues at coordinate 18,001 of DASYSV010000428.1, read as the reverse complement.
CCGCGCATGTACACAGCCCCGTGGGCGGACAGGGCATGAATACCGGCATAGGCGATGCAGTGAACCTGGCATGGAAGCTGGAAGCCGTGCTACGGGATGGGGCGCCCGATGCCCTCCTCGATACCTACGAGACGGAAAGGATCAGGTTTGCCCGGCGGCTGGTAGCCAGCACGGACAAGGCTTTTGCATTCGTCAACCGGAGAGGATCGCTCGCCTCGGAAGTCAGGACTCATATCGTTCCCAACCTTTTCCCGGTATTGTTCCGGAAAAGGGCCGTCAGGAGGGTGGCCTTCCGGGTGGTCTCGCAGACGGGCATCCAATATCGGGGCAGCGCTCTCAGCGAAGGGACGGCGCACGGTATTCATGGCGGCGACCGGCTGCCATGGCTGATGAGACAGGATAACTACGGGGTCCTGCAATCCATGGACTGGCAGATCCATTGTTACGGCGAGGCGTCGAAGGACCTTACGGAGTGGTGTAGCCGCAGTAGTATACCTCTGCATGTGTTCAGCCCCGCCGGCGCCATTCACCGTGGTACTATCTGTCTGATCCGCCCCGACGGCCATATCGGGTGGATAGACAACAGGGCGGCGACGGACGAGCTCACCCGGTATGTGCACCAATGGCGCATCGCGTAAGACTATTTCGCGTAGGACTATTTCGCGCAGGACTACTCTTCCCCTTTTATATCTTCGGCAGTGAGGAACAGGGTGGGATGCCTGACAAGATACGGTATCAGGAAAGCTCCCAGCAAGCCGCCGATGATCTCCAATCCTATCAGCAGACCACGGAATGCCTCTACCGTCGGATCGCTCCGATTGCCGGCATAGGCGGTGATCAGCGCGCTGATCACCGTTCCCAACAGCATGATGACGACGAAGATCAGCGTGCCTTTTTTCAGATGGTCGATGAAGAGGTAATAGAACCCGCCGGAAACGAGGTGGAAAAAGGGGAAAGCCATGAATATACTCAGATGCATCACCACCGCATACGCGATCAGTTCAGTCTCTCTCCGGTAAATGATATTGAAGATGGACACGATGACGGCCGCAACGATGCCTGTCAAAAGACCTGCAAGCAGGCATCTCCCAAGCGTAACCGGAGCTCCGGGCGTCTTCATTTTCATCGTTTTTGTAGCAGAGGATGCAATTTCTGTACCCCTCAGGAGAAAGGATCCGCCCGGTCGAGGTACCGGTCATCCGGGGCATAGAGGAAAAGACAGCTGCCGCCCTTTATCTCGTCGATGATCGCGGTGCGCACTTTTGCGGGAATAGCCGGGCAGCCTTCGCTGCGTCCCAGGGAACCCCACCTCCGGATATGATCTTCACTGACATAGGGCGCGGAATGCATGACGATTGCGCGTTGCAGGGCATGGTCGTTCCATCCTTTTTCCATTCCTTCCAGGCGCAACGAATAGCCGTGCTTCCCCATAAAAGACCGGCCGGTGAGATAGAATCCCAGGCTGCTCATATAGCTGCTGAGCCGGTTGGAGAACCGCGTGGCCATCAGCTCACCCGAATTCCTTCCATGCGCGACAAAGGTGTTGAATAGCAGCCTTCCGTTGGCCATATCGAGGATGAACAGACGTCTCTGCGAGGAAGGCAACGAGAAATCGATGATAGACAAGACATTCTGATTGCCGAGACGGCCTGCGGTCCGGAGAGCGAGAAAACCTTCTACGGCGTGTTGAAAAGCATCCCGGGAAAGATCGAGAGCGCCCAGCCGCAGATCGTCGTATAGCGCGAAGAACCCGGAGGCTCGCGCCGAAACAGACGAAATAGGGGAAATAGACGAAATAGACGAAGTAGGGGAGGGAATAGGGGTTTTACCAGTGAAGTCGAAACTCAGGGTGGCGATCAACAACAAAAAAAGCAGAGGCAGGTATTTACCGCGCGCGGTCCTCGAAACTTTCATCACGATTTTTTTAGGATATTTTAAAACTCGCGCAAAAATATCCAATCGCCGCCGGATTCGGTCGCCGGCGAGGCCGCAAAAAGCCCAAAATTTCCTTAAAATCCCTCCCGTTTACGGAATGCGCGTCCGCTTAGCTTCCCAATGAGAGAGCGACTTGTGCCGGCAAAAAATTGCAGCGGATTGCTTTTCAGCGCCTTATATTTTTGGTATTACATTGGTACTATTAAGCTATCTCATACCCGGTATCCTGGGAATTTCCTCCATTTATCTATTATCCGATCTCTCCCCGAGATCCATATTCTAAGAATCCCGTCAGCATCCACTCCTGAAAGCCAACCCGGTCTTTTCGCCGGCCCGTTGAGCAACAATTTTCGTCCCTATAAAAGTACCTGATATGAAACGCCTTTATGCTATTGCCCTGCTGGTTTTCGCCATGTGCGATCATTCCCGCGCCCAATTCATCGCCGACAATCACAATGTTCCCACCGCCGCCGACGGACCCGCCGGAATCACCGAAGCGCTTGTTTGCCCGATGGTACCCGCCATCAGCGAACCCTGGCAGAAAGAAGAGGATCACGTCTTCGGACATATCCGCGGCAACCGGCTGGCGATGATGAAGAATACCAGTGAAGACATCATTTCCCTTCTCCATGACTCTATCCTCACCGACGGCAGCTTCAGGCCCATCTGGCACGGAGAATATTTCTCCTCGGGCAATGGCGCCCCGCAGATGCGTTTTGGCCTGAGCTGCGTGTTTTATAACGGGGATGAAAACTCGAATTCCCCGGGCGATCTCACGATCTTCGCCAACGATATCAGCCCGCTGTTGGGCCGTCTTACCGTCAACGGTCATGAATTCACTACGCTCAAAGGGTTCACGGGCGGACAGGACCGGCCGGGATTTGAATTCGATATGCCGGCCGATGCGGGCGATAGCGTAGTCCATATCAAGGCCTGGCTGGTCACCGCCGACAGCAGCGTGCTTCCCTATATCCCGGTGAGCAGAAAGGAATACCTGGAGCAGGCCCGCCAGGAACTGGAGAGCCGGAGGGACGCCGTCATTGCCGATATCAAAAGCAGGATACAGATCAGACCCTCCGCAGACCAGGAAGCCGCTAAGCAGCAGGCGCTGGATCAGCTGCGCGCTACCTATTCGGGCATCGATCTGCAAGCGCATACCAGGGTATTCCTCAGCAATTACAAGAGCGATGAAGAGTACATGAAGCAAAACATAGCTGTAAACACCGAAGACCTCGATCGCACGCTCGCAATTATCGCACGATTAATCACTAGCAGCACTACCCGGCAACTCGCTCAGCCTGCCGTCGTATCCGTGGCAGCCGCGGATTTCCATGGGTTCGAAGACGGCATGCCTAACAGTACGGTGCTGGTAAGGCTGCGGCCTTCCTGGTATGGAGCCGATACGGATCAGACGACTATCAAATCGTTGCTAATATGCTGGCGATACCGCCCTGCCGACCGGATGGCTGCCGGTATCGATCGTCAGCTGGCCCTGAGGAATCCGATCCCGCGGTTAAGGAAGCAATTCCACACCGTATCGATGGAAAAAAGCGAATAGACCGCGGCTCCTGCCTTCCTCGCCTCCTTGTCGGGTCATGCGTTGCATTTTTGGCATCATCTTAGTGTTATTTCAGATACTCATACTCTTCGCGATCCACTCCTGAAAGCCGCTGCTGTTTCCCATATTCTAAGGACCCCTTCCCGATCCGCTCCTGACAAATATGCCTATCATGAAACACATCTACGCTTTCATCCTGTCGATGTTTGCCCTGTGCGGTCTTTCCCGCGCTCAATTTATCGCTGAGAATCGAGTCACTGCCGCCGGTGCAGAAACCGAAAATTCCAATGAACCGCAAGTCTGTCCGCTTGGCCCTGCTCCGGCCGCACCCTGGAAAAAGGAAGCCGACCAGGTCTTCGGTCATATCGGCCGCAGCCTTCTCGCGAAGCTGAAGGGCAGCAGCGAAGGGATCATTTCCGTGTTCCACGATTCCATTCTCACGCAGGGTACATTCGATCCCATATGGCACGGCGAGTATTTTTCCGCCGGCAACGGCGCTCCACAGATGCGGTTCGGCGTAAGCTGTATATTTCACAACGATGATGTAAACCCGAACGATCCCTGCGACCTCACGATCTTCGCCAACGATATCAGTCCGCTGACCGGCAGCCTGACGGTGAATGGTCAAGCCTTCGTCACGTTGAAAGGGTTCACCGGAAGCAGTCCGGCTTTTGAATTCGATATGCCGGCACATGGTGGCAATTCGGCGGCGGACACGGAGACAGTGCATGTAAAGGCCTGGCTGGTCGCAGCCGACAGTAGCATGCTGCCGTATATACCAGTGACCAGAAAAGAATACCTCAGCCTGGCGCAGCAGGAGTTGGAAAACCGGAAAGAAATGCTCATCGCCGATATAAAAAGCCGGATAAATATACGCTCCGCTACGCAGCAGGAGACCGGAAAACAGCAAGCGCTGGATCAGTTGCGCAAAACCTATTCGGGCGCCGATCTCCAAACGCGGACCAGGATCTTTCTCAGCAGCTATAAGACCGATGAAGAATATATGAAGCAGCACATTACCGCAGCCACGGAGGAACTCGACCGGACCCTCGCTCTCATCGGGAAACTACTCACCGGCAGCACGCCTCAACAGCTGGCTCAGCCCGCCGTAGTGTCCGTTGCAGCTGTGGAATTTCGCGGATTCGAAGATGGTCGGCCCGGGAGTACCGTCCTGGTGCGTTTGCGCGGAGATTATTACAACGCTGACGCGGATCAACTGACTATCAAATCATTGTTAATTTGCTGGCGATACCATCCTGCCGACCGGATGGCTGCCGGTATCGATCAACAACTGGCGCTGAGAAGTCCGGTCCCGCGCCTGAGGAAGCAATTCGCCGCCGCATCGAAGTAACAAACGAATAAAATCCGGGCTGCGGACCCTCCCTCAAACTCGGGTCAGCGTTGCCGGCTCGTAATAGTTCCCTTAAAATAAACCCGTACAAATTCCGGGCAATTCAAGCCAAATGCGATAGCTTGCAGTTAACCGTCTATTCTTTTTACCCGCAGCTGTCAATCTATGTATCCATCGGGTCCTCTTTTCTCCACAGACAAATATGAAGACAACAAGGGAAAGGCCGCCTCACACGAATTTCTTTTTGTAGGGATCGGTGCATCGGCAGGCGGTATACAGGCATTGAAAACATTTTTTCAAAACGTACCCCCCAATTCGGGGATCGGATACGTAGTCATTTTGCATCTCTCTCCCGACCATGACAGCAAATTAGCCGAGGTGCTGCAGGTCGCGACCTCCATGCCGGTAATACAGATCGTCGGCAATACTGCCGTCCGGCCCGACCATGTCTATGTTGTCCCGCCGAACCAGCACCTGGAGATGCTGGACGGCCAGATCACCGTATCTCCCAACCTCCAGCCCGAAGACCGGCGCGCCCCGGTTGACATCTTCTTCCGGACGCTTGCGGAAAGTCACGGGAATCAGGCCGTATGCGTCGTCCTATCCGGCACCGGCGCCAATGGCTCGATGGGTCTCAAACGGATCAAGGAATTAGGCGGGTCAGCCTTCGTACAAAATCCGCGCGAGGCCGAATTCAATGAAATGCCGCGAAACGCCATTGCCACAGATCTCGTAGACGAAGTGCTGCCCGTGTCGGAGATCCCCGCGAAGATCATATCCTACAAGGTGAGCCTGGGAAGGGGGCTTATTCCCGTCGACGCCGAAAAAAGACCGGAAGACCTTCAGCAGGCTCTTCGGGAGATATTTACCCAGCTGCGTGTCCGCACCGGGCATGACTTTTCCAATTACAAACGGCCGACCCTGCTTCGCCGGATCGAACGGCGCGTCAATATCCGGAATCTCCCTGATCTTACCGCATATGCCGCTTTTATCCTTCAGAACCCGGAGGAGATCGTTGCCCTACTGAAGGACCTGCTCATCTCCGTCACCAATTTTTTCCGCGATCGCAAGGCCTTCGATGTCATCGATAAAGACGTGCTACCCAGCCTCCTGCATGGCAAGACCTCCGATGACCAACTGCGTATCTGGGTGGCCGGCTGCGCGACGGGTGAGGAGGCATATTCGCTGGCGATACTGTGCGCCGAGCGAACGCTTAGCGTCATCGATGCCCCGAAGATCCAGATCTTCGCCACCGATATCGATGAGGCCGCCATCAATCATGCCCGCGATGCCTATTACACCCTTAACGACGCCGCCGACCTGTCACCCGAACGCCTCCACCGGTTCTTCACCAGGGAAGGTGCGGGATTCAGGATTCGGCGGGAGATACGCGAGATGGTCCTGTTCGCCAACCACAATTTCATCAAGGATCCTCCCTTTTCACACCTGGACATGGTCAGCTGTCGCAATGTGCTCATCTATCTCAACCGGGCGGCGCAGGAAAGGGTGATGGAGACCTTTCATTTTGCGCTCAACCCCGGAGGATTTCTTTTTCTCGGCTCGTCCGAATCGGCCGATGGAGCCACCGATCTCTATTCGGCTTATAACAGGGAATTCCATATCTTACAAAGCCGCAAAAAACTCGTTCGGACCTTTCACTTACCCGAATCGGTGCCGAGCTTCCATCTCGAGCATTCCCGTCTCTCACCCAACGGCAAGGAACACGAAAACCGCACGCTCGAACGCATCACCTTCGGCGACCTGCATCAACGTCTCCTCGAAGAATATGCGCCGCCTTCGGTCATCCTTAACGAAGATTATGATGTCGTACATCTGTCCGAACGGGCCGGCCGGTATCTGCAGATCACCGGAGGAGAATTATCGCAAAACCTTCTCAAATTGGTCCGGCAGGACCTGCGGCTTGAACTTCGAAGCGCGCTCAACCAGGCGACGCAACGTCGAACGGCCGTCGAGACGCGCGCACTCAAAGTCACCATCGACGATCGGACCGAGACCGTCAATATCCATGTCCGCCCCGTACTTCGCGGAGGAGACGTAGCGCAAGGATTCTTCCTGATTCTGTTCGAACCGACCTCCGAAGAGGGCGACAACAAAAATGTGGTCCTCGCCTCCGACGAACCCATGGCCCTGCGGCTGGAAGAGGAGTTGGTGCGATTGAAGGCCCGGTTGCGCGCCTCCATCGAACAGCATGAGTTCAATGCCGAAGAGCTTAAGGCTTCCAATGAAGAGCTGCAGGCCATGAACGAGGAATTACGCAGCGCCGCAGAGGAGCTCGAGACGAGCAAGGAAGAGTTGCAATCCATCAATGAAGAGCTGCGTACGGTCAACCAGGAACTAAAGGTCAAGATCGAAGAGACCAGCCTGGCAAGCAACAACCTACAGAACCTGATCAATTCTACCAGCATCGGCACCATCTTCCTCGACCGAAGTTTTCGTATCGCCCTGTTCACGCCAGCCATTCTCGAAATTTTCAACCTGATACCTGGCGACTACGGCCGACCCCTGTCAGATATCACCCATCGTCTCCAGTACGATCACCTGCTGCATGATGCTGAGCTCGTGCTGGAAAAACTATCTCCCGTCGAAAGAGAAGTGAATACGACCGATGGCCATGCATTCATGATGCGCGTGTTGCCTTACAGAACGGCGGAGGATCACATCAATGGAGTGGTGATCACTTTCATCGACATGACGACCCGGAAGCTGGCGGAGGAAAAACTGCGGTATTCGGAAGAGAAATACCGAACCGTCCTGGCCACCATCGAAGACGGTTTCTGTATCGTAGATGTCATGTTCGATGGGCAGGGCCGCGTGGTCGATTATCTTTTTCTCGAGGCCAACGCTTCGTTCCTCCGCCATGCCGGCATGCCCGCGGAAGTTGCGGGAAAAACGGGCCGCGAGGCATTCAATGATACTGAACCCCGATGGCTGGAACTCTTCGGCCGGGCCGCTTCGACGGGAGAATTCATTCATGTCGAAGACCAGATAGGGCCGGCGGATTCCCATGGCCGTTATGAGATCAGCGCCATGCGGAGCGGTGAGCCGGACAAGCACCGGGTAGCGGTATTCTTCAGGGACATTACCGAACGGATGCGCGTCGAAAAGGCCATGCGATTGTCGGAAGAACGGTTGCGTGTTGCGCTTACATCGGCCGAAATGGCGGCATGGGACTGGGACGTCCCGAATGAAACCATCATTTGGAACGACCAGCAATACATCCTGCTGGGCCTCTCGGAAGATAACCGGACGTCGAATATGGCGTCGTTCCTGCAATCCGTCTACCCCGACGATATCGGGCGCGTACAGCGGCAGCTGGATGCTGCGGTGCAAGAAACAGGCGTATTCCATTGCGAATTCCGTATCCGGCGCGGCGAGGGCGACGAGATACGATGGATGCGCGGCTATGGCCGGGCAGTGGACTGGCAGGACGACAAGGCCACCCGGCTGGTAGGCGTCATGTATGATATTACGAAACAAAAATCGTCCGAGCAGAAAGACGAATTCATCAGCATCGCCAGTCATGAGCTGAAAACACCCGTTACGAGCATCAAATCTTATGTCGAGCTCCTGCAGGAACAGCTAACCACTAAGGACGAAAAGGATGCTGCATTGCTCAAAAAACTGAACGGCCAGGTGGACAGGCTGGCCGGTCTCGTCACCGCCCTGCTCGATACTTCGAGGATCGCGGAAGGCCAATTGCATCTTTATCCCGAAGAGTTCGATCTGAACCGGCTGATCGGCGACCTGGTAGAAGAGCTGCAACGGACCACCGCCCGGCACAAACTGGTCTTTAAGGCCGCAACGCTTGAACCGATCACCGCCGATAAAGAGCGGATCCGGCAGGTGGTCGTCAACCTCCTGTCCAACGCCATCAAATATTCTCCTGGCGGCGGAGATATCACCATTACCTCGGAGAACTCTTCCGACAGCGCGAAGGTCAGTATCTCCGATCATGGTATCGGCGTACCTAAAGAGCATCTGCGCCAGGTGTTTGATCGGTTTTTCCGTGTCACTAATCCCCATATCTACACCTATCCCGGCATGGGGCTCGGTCTGTACATCTCAGCAGGCATCATCGCCAGGCACGGTGGTACGATATTCGCAGACAGTAATCCGGGTGAAGGCGCGGTGTTTTCTTTCACCCTGCCTTACAAGAAGCATCAATAAAAAGGGCTGCAAATGAAAAAAATAATTCTTGCCGAAGATGACCCGGGGATTCAGGACAGCATCCAAATGATCCTCGAGAGAGAAGGATATGAAGTCACGATCTACGCCAACGGCGAGGACCTTCTCAACAAACGTTTCCAGACTCCCGATCTTTTTATCCTCGACCGTCAGCTCTCAGGGGTCGATGGACTCGATATCTGCAAATTCCTGAAAAAGGACACCGAAGTGAATCAAATACCCGTCATCATTCTCTCCGCCAGCCCGCAGATCGGCCCCCTGGCAAAGAAAGTCGGTGCAGACGACTTCCTCGAAAAACCCTTCACGATCGAAGGGCTTCGGAAATTGGTAGCGAAGCACGTTCTATAGCGTCGATTGCCCTGATCGTCTTGATGATCGAATCCGGTGTCACCGAAATGCTGTCGATGCCTTCCTCGACGAGGAATTGCGCGAAATCGGGAAAATCGGAGGGTCCCTGACCGCAGATGCCGACTTTTATCCGGCACTCCTTCGCAGTCCGGATCAGCATACGCAGCAGGCTCTTCACCGCATCATTCCTTTCGTCATACAGATGCGCGACCAGACCCGAATCCCTGTCGAGACCAAGCGTCAATTGTGTAAGATCGTTCGATCCGATGGAGAATCCATCGATGTGCCGCGCGAATTCGCGGGCCAGCAGGATATTGGAAGGCAATTCGGCCATTAAATAAAGCTCCAATCCCGCAACGCCTTGTTCCAACCCATATTCCCGCATCGTCGCCTTCACCTTCAACAGCTCTTCAACCGTACGGCAGAAAGGGATCATTACGACCACGTTCTCCAGCCCCATTTCTTCCCGCACCGCGCGTATCGCCCTGCACTCGAGACCAAAGGCAGGTTTGTAGGCGGGAGAATAATACCGCGAAGCGCCTCTCCAGCCTATCATCGGATTTTCCTCAGTAGGCTCGAAGTGATGTCCACCCAGCAGACCACGGTATTCGTTACTTTTGAAATCCGAGAACCGAACGATCACCTTCTGCGGATAGAAGGCGGCGGCGATCTTCGCGATGCCGAACGACAGTTTCCGGATAAAATAGGCTTCTTCATTCTCGAAGCCCCGGATCAGCGAAGCGATGGCCGTGGAAAGCGCCTCGTCTTTCACCTCCCGGTGTTGCAGCAGCGCCAGCGGATGGGCGCGGATATACGTATTGATGATGAACTCCTCGCGTGCGAGACCCACCCCGCTATGCGGTAAATGCGCGTATCCGAAAGCGGTAGCTGGCGAGCCTACGTTCAGCATCACCGGGGTCCGGACGATCGGTAGATCGTCGAGATCGGTGGCGACGCAGCTGAACTCCAGCTTCCCTTCGTAGATGTATCCTTCCTCGCCTTCGGCGCAGGAGGCGGTGACCCATTGCCCCTCCTTCAGCCATTCGGTAGCATTACCGCAGCCGACGATGGCCGGTACACCCATCTCCCGTGCGACGATGGCGGCATGACAGGTGCGGCCACCTTTATTGGTAATGATCGCGGAGGCCTTCTTCATGATCGGTTCCCAATCCGGGTCGGTCATGTCCGTCACCAGGATCTCTCCATCCATGAACTCATGGCCTCCGATGCGTTTGTCCAACGAATAAAGGATATTGACCTGGCCCGCGGCGATCTTGTCGCCGACCGCGATTCCCTTCCCGATCAGCTTTTTGGGAGTATCGGGGTCCCCGATCCGGTATTCGGCGAAAACGTTTTGCTTCTTTCTCGAATGGACGGTCTCGGGCCGGGCCTGTACGATAAAAAGATGACCCGACAGACCGTCGACAGCCCATTCGATGTCTACCGGGCACCATTTTGCCTTGACGGCCGTATAATAGTCTTCGATACTCATGACCCAATCGGCCAGCTGGAGGACCTGGGCGTCGGTGAGGCAAAAACGGTGTTTCTGATTTTCTTCGGCGGGAATGACACGGGTGCGCTCGTCGCTGTCGTCGCCATAGACCATCAGCTTGTCCTTTACGCCCAGCCGCTTTTCGATGATGGAATCGTAGCCCTTTTTGCGGGCTGGCTTGAATACGAGGAATTCATCCGGCGAGATCGCGCCCTGCACCACCATTTCCCCGAGCCCCCAGCTCCCGTTGATCATCACGATGTCGGGGAAACCCGTCTCGGTATCCAGCGAAAATGCCACGCCACTACTTGCCAGATCGGAGCGCACCATTTTTTGTACGCACACCGAAAGACCCACCGGGGATACATCGTACTTGAACTGCCGCCGATAGCTGATAGCCCTGTCGGTGAACAGCGAAGCATAGCAATTCCTGACCGCGTCGATCAGCGCGGCGGGACCCCGGACGTTGAGAAAGGTTTCCTGCTGGCCCGCAAAGGAGGCATCCGGCAGATCTTCCGCCGTGGCGGAGGACCGGACCGCTACGTCTGTCGCGGACTGGTCATAGGAATGCGACAGCTCTTCATAGGCGGCAATGATGGGATGTGACAGCTCGTGCGGGAACCGGACATTCCGGATCGCCTGTCTTATCCTCGATCCAGCGCGACGCAGCGACTCCACCTTATTGAAATCTATCTGATCCAGCTGTTCGCGTATAAAGGACGCGAGCTGACTTTGTTCGAGGAATTGCCAGTAGGCGTCGGTGGTAATGACAAATCCGTCGGGGATCTGGACGCCGAGAGGTGCGAGGTGCTGGATCATCTCGCCGAGAGAGGCGCATTTGCCGCCGACCAGGGCGATATCTGCCAGGCCTACGCTTTTTAGGGGAAGGATAACTCGTTCTTGCATACACTAGGATCTTTATGGGTCTGGTTTACACAGGCCCTTGTTAAAAGAAAATATCGGGCTGCAGCCGTGGCAGAGGATGGCCCTGGGCGCCGGTCTTTTTCGGCAGGTGCAGCAGCATGTCGCGCACGGTTGCGGAAAGACCGTATTCATATTCCCAGTTGAAATCCCTGCGGGCGGCGGAATCATCGATGCTCTGCGGCCAGCTGTCTGCGATGACCTGGCGGTAATCCGGCTCGAACCTTATACTGAATCCGGGGATATATTGTTCTATGGCCCTTGCCAGCTCCATCGGCGAAAAGCTCATGGCCGCCAGGTTGTACGAGGACCTTACGGTAAGCCAGGCCGAGGGCACCGACATCAGCTGCATCGTCGCGCGGATGGCGTCCGGCATATACATCATCGGCAGAACGCTATCGGGCCGCAGATAGCAACAGTAATTTCCATGGGCCAGCGCCTGATGGAATATGTCGACCGCGTAGTCGGTGGTGCCGCCGCCGGGCTGTGTCCGATGGCTGATGAGACCGGGATAACGAATACTGCGTATATCAACACCATATTTATGCCAATAATATCTGCACCAGGACTCGCCCGCCATCTTGCTGATACCATAAACAGTGGTTGGCGTCAGCGCCGTTGGCTGCGGACAGTCGCGACGGGGGGCATCGGGACCGAAAACGGCTATGCTGCTGGGAAAGAATACTCTTCCCAGCCTTCGTTCACGCGCCAGATCGAGGATGTTGAGCAGACTTTGAGTATTCAGGTGCCAGGTCTTCTCGGGATGTTGTTCACCCATGGCCGAGAGCAGGGCGGCAAGCAGGTAGACCTGGGTGACGTCGTGCCGGGAGATCAGGGCCGAAAGGGCGCCCCGGTTCAGCACATCCAGCTGTTCGTAAGGGCCCTCGGCCTGTAATGCCGCAGTAGACGGTTTCAGATCGGCAGCGATCACCCGCTGGTCCCCATATTCTCTTCTCAGGGCGGCGATCAACTCTACGCCTATTTGTCCGCAGGCTCCAATGACCAGCAGCGTATCCTTTTTCATCGGCAACGATTTAGACAAATGTTCAAATTCTCGTTAAGAATTCCAGTTTATTTCAATTTCATAGAATTAAAATCTATTTTCGGTCATCTTTTCGGAAATTCATTCGGTTTTGAACCGATTACATTTTTTCTTTCCATAAAAAAATCGCTTATGCCGGACGAATTGGACGCCATCGATATCCGTATCCTTCAATTGTTGCAGCATGATTCGCGCATCACCACAAAAGAGATGGCCGACAAACTTGGCAAGTCCGTGACTTCCGTATACGAACGGATCAGGAAACTGGAGGACAGCGGGATCATACAGCGGTATGTGGCATTGCTCAACAAAGACCTTATCGGGAAACATCTCATCGCCTTCACGACCGTGCAGCTGAAAGAGCATTCGCAGGCGGCATTACGAGGGTTCGAAAAAGAGGGTATCAAATTCCAGGAAGTGATGGAGTGTTATCATCTCACCGGGACCTTCGATTTCCTGCTGAAAATAGCCATTCAGGATATGAAGGAGTACAACGCCTTCCTGATGAACAAGCTGGCTACGCTGCCCAATATCGGCGTCGTGCAGACATTCTTCGTGCTTTCCGCGGGAAAGGTCGAGACGGCCTTCGCCCTGCCGGCCCCGGCGGGCGCGAAGCGCCCGCCAAAAAGGTAATTTATTTCGGCACCTCCCGCACTACCTGGGTGGGTTTCTTGTCCTTCCGGAAGCCAAGAAAAGTGGCAGGCTTCCTGATCCTTCCCGACTTTGTCCAGGTGGCGAATTCGAAATTGGCAACCAGTTCGGGTTTGACCCAATGAGTCACCGCCCCCTTTGTATCCAGTACGGGATTCACGAAAGGGGAGCGGGTGGTTTCGAGCCGCATTAGTTTTTTCAGTATATCCGGCATTTCTTTTTCTTTATAGCCGCCGCCCGAGCGGCCGATCCATTCCAATTTACCCTTGTGATAAGCGCCGAAAAGCAGGCTTTTGAACGACCGGTTCTTATCCGACTCCGACCATCCGCCGATGACGAATTCCTGTCGCTTGCGCGTCGGCGTTTTCAACCAGTCCATCCCCCTCGAGTCGGGCACATAAGGGCTATTTCTTTTTTTTGCGATGATCCCTTCCAGGTTTATGCGCAGCATTTCCTTATACAACCGCGGACCGTCATCGAACGACTCGCTGAATCGTAACCCCGGCCGATCCTGCACCAGGTCCTGTAACAGCTGTTTACGCGCCGACAGCGGCAGCTGCATGAGGTCATAACCGTCCAGCCACAACAGATCGAACACACAATAGGTGATAGGGGAGGAATGACCGTTATACAGTTGCAGGGCATCGAAATCCGGCAGCCCCTCTTCGTTGAAGACGACGACCTCCCCGTCGATGACCACATTATGACCCAGTTGCCGGAGGGCTTCGGTGACCACCGGATACCGCGCCGTATAGTCCTTTGCGCTGCGCGAATCCAGCTTGACCTTGCCTTTATCGACATAGGAGATGATGCGATATCCGTCCCATTTTATTTCGTAGAGATAGTCGGGATCGTCGGCGGGCTCCCGGGTCAGGGTGCAAAGCATCGGGGCCACCCTCGAAGGGATCGGCGATCTTCGCCCTTTTTTTGTGCTTTTCGGGTCCATATCAGGTCCCGGCGCAAGAAACATACCAGCCCGAATGCATAGGCACAAAAAAAGGGTCCCGCTGAAGCGGGACCCTTTGCCCTTAAAAACCCTGCTATGAAAAAGAACCATCCACTCGTTGTCAGGGGTGTCGCACGCAGCGGAAGCCAATGTGATTGGCCGCAGACCGCCATTCTCCCTTGCCCCTCGTGCCCACCATATACCGTGTGCAGTACTGATCCGTACACAGGAACGAACCGCCCCGCTGCACCTTTTTCATTTCTCCGGGCGCCGCCGCGTCATACGGAGTCTCGGGTCCGGCGGGATCTACGGATACTCCCTTTGTTGAAAGCTGACTGTAATAATCGGACCGGTACCAGTCGCTGCACCATTCCCAGACATTGCCGGCCATATCGTAGAGACCGAAAGCATTGGGTGGGTATTGGGCAACCGGGGCGATCCCGGCGAAACCGTCCTCCGCATCATCGAGTCCGGGGAATCTACCCTGGAAGGTATTGGCCATCCAGCGGCCGCCCGGTGTGAGCTCGTCTCCCCAGGTGTACAGTTCGCCTGCCTTTCCTCCGCGGGCCGCGAATTCCCATTCCGCTTCCGTCGGCAATCGCTTGCCTGCCCATTTCGCATAGGCCTCCGCATCTACCCAGGCGATCTGCACTACCGGGTAATTCCCTTTTCCCGTGATGGAGCTTTCCGGTCCCGTCGGATGTCTCCAGTCGGCCCTTTCGACATAGCTCCACCACCGCAGCAAATTGTCCAGCGGTACTGCACCGGGCGGAGGGGTGAACACGATAGAGCCGGTGACCAGGTTTTCTTCTTTTGCATCCGGAAATTCCGTGCGCGTCGGTTTCTGTTCGGCCACCGTGACATAACCGGTCGCCTTTACAAAGGCGGCAAATTCATTATTGGTCACTTCGGTGGCATCCATCAGGAACCCGTCTATATATACCCGGTGGACAGGACGGGCATCGTTCATCCTTTCATGTCCGCCGTCGGGTGTACCCACGGGGTCCGCATTCCCCATGCTGAATTCGCCGCCGGGGATCCAGACCATGCCGGCCGGAATATGCTCCGGGCGAAAGGTATTGAGACGGGTGGGTCCGAATGCGGCGCCATTGGCAGAGATAGGCCCGGCTCCGGCGTTGACGCGGCCTTCTCCGGCGCCCTTGGCAGACCTGGCCCCGCTGTTTCCGACGCAGGAAATGGCAGCTTCCGTCTTTTGTGAAGCGATACCCGCAGCTGCATTGGTCAGATCCGACGGCATCGCGTTGTTGCATGCCTCCATGTTGACGGCGAGAACGACTCCTAATAATATGTTCCGGCTGCAGGTCATCTTTTGGTTTTGAAAAGCCGCGTATAGAAATACGCTGCTTACTGAACTGTGGGTTGTGTTTTTGGAACCATTCGAAATTAAACGGGATAAAAATATATTGATTGACCAGTTATCTTTTAAAGAAGACAGATGAACAAAAGTCCATCTGTCTTTAAAAAACCCCCTATCGACTACCTGCTAAGTATGAAGAGAACTCCTGAGTTAAAGATACGGACGGTTTCAAGGGGTGCGAAATATTTTGGGCTCATCTATGCCAAAATTTATAAGCTTTGGCACTATCGTTCTTCACGGCATTTGCCGGACATATTCCGACGGCGTGAGCCCTGTAAATTTCCTGAATGCATGTACGAACGTGTTACGGTTGCGGAACCCGCATCGCGACGCCAGCTGACCGAGATTGATCTTTTTTCCTCCTTCGATACGGATCAGGTCTTCGCAATATTGGATCCTCAGCTTGTTGAGATAGTCGGTGAAATTCATCCCCTTTCGCTGATTGATGATGGCCGACAGCTG
The DNA here is from genome assembly GCA_036010185.1 of Puia sp. Lineage (GTDB taxonomy): Bacteria > Bacteroidota > Bacteroidia > Chitinophagales > Chitinophagaceae > Puia. Next base: position 1,711 of record DASYSV010000428.1, on the reverse strand, counting down.
ATAGGAAGGTATACGGATGGCGCCCGCCAATTGTTTGATCGTATAATGTGGCTGTAGAAATGGCCTCATCTCCACCATATACAGATCGAGCCTGTGCTGGATATAATCGGTGGCCGCATAATCCTGCTGCCGGCCGTCGACCCGGATCTTCTTGTGACCGAACACAGCTTTTAAAAATGAAAGCAATTTGTTTTTCATATCCGATCCGGTTAGCAGAACGCGAGCGCGACGCGCGTTTACGGATAGACACCTTCCGATGATCTCAGCAGGAAAGTGATAGGAATCTTTTCTGCTCAGATTTGCAAAACGAGTCCGATAGGGCTCTCCCGATGAGGGTCATCCACGCGATTAATAGCTATCTTGAATCACGCTTTTTATCAGAGAAAAATCGACCCTTTATGTGTAAGGAATTACTAACCGCTCCCGCAGAACAACACCTCGTAAAATTGATCAACACAGGCGATAGCGCCGTCTTCTCCCAGCTGTATCGGCAGTACTGGTCCTCGTTGCTGGATTTCGCCGAGAACTATATCTCGGACAGCGATACGTGTAAAGAGATCGTTCAACAGCTGTTCATTACATTATATGTAAAAGGATCGCGGCTCAATATCCATGCGTCGCTTCGGTCTTACCTGTACGGTAGCCTGCGCAACAAGATACTGAACCATTTGCGCAACCAGTCGACCTACCTGCGGCACATTCGCGGCGCCTCGCGCGCCAATTCATCCGACGCCGCGGACAACCCGGTGGAGGAGTTCATCGACGTGCGCGAGCTGAAAAAGAAGATCAACAGCTGTCTCGACAAAATGCCCGCCAAATGTCGCGAGGTATATGTGTTGCACAAACAGCAGCAGTATACGCTGAAAAAGACATCCGAGATCCTGCAAAGACCGGTGGATACGGTGGAAAAGCAGCTCAGGAGAGCGATGCATCTCCTGCGCGCCAATCTTTCCCAACAATGAATATTTTATCTTGATCGAAATGGGTACCAAAAGAAGGCAATTCAGCCACGATGAAAAAATGAGGATTCTGCAATATGCGGCGCAATCGGGCGTCACCAATGTGTTGCATGAATATAAGCTATCCTATAGCGTCTATGCCCGGTGGAAAAGACAATTGATCCCTCCCGATCCCAACGCCCCGCCCAGGGTCCCGGTGCATAGGTCGAAGATCGCGCTGGAGTCGCTGCTGGAAGAGAATGTGCGGCTGAAAAAGATAATTGCGGAACAGGCGCTGGAGCTGGAGATGAAGGAGGAAGAGCTGAAGAGATACGTCTCTCACGAGAGAAAATAAAAAGAGATGTGGCGGTCGCCACATCTCTCGGTTTGAGATCATTTACTCGACCAGGTCGGAGTTCAGCAGCTTTTCCCAGCCTTTCTGGTACCGGGACGGAGTAAATCCCGTGAATTTCTTAAAAGCGGTGGTGAGCGTGTTTCGGTTGTTGAATCCACACTGCAGCGCCAGGCCTTTTAGGTTTAGTTGAGCGACCAGGCCCTTTTGAATAAGCTCCTCGCAATACCTGACCCTGTGCTGGTTCAGGAAATCGTTGAAGTTAAGACCGATCTCCCGGTTAAGATACGCCGACAGCTGGTAAGCGGGTATCTTGACGTCATCCGCCAGATCGCGGATCCCGTATCCAAAACGCAGGAATGGCCTTGCGTCTTCCATGAATCGGTTCAGTTGGTCGGAAATGAATTGGATCCTCTCGGAG
>DASYSV010000416.1:0-5840 GCA_036010185.1 Puia sp. | reverse complement strand
GTAGAGCCGCAGACCGATATCATAGAAGGGGTAATAGAACTGGTGTGAGAACGTGACGCTATCCGCCTTGCCAATATCGCGGAAGTCGTTGCCCGTTACCGAGAAGACCCCGGGTATGGATAAGGGATATGGGTTGGTCCTGATATTGGCGTTGAGGAAGGCCGTCGCGTGGTTGAAGCAATTGAAGATGATGATATAATTGCCGGGGTTGGGAACGGGGATGTTCAGCAGGAAGGTGGCCCCGGTATCGGTGTTGTCGCCGGCGGCAACGTTCCATTGGATAGTATCATGCGGAGTAGGTGTAGTAGCGTAGACATTGAGTGTTACGGTATCCAGCGGGAGAAAGGAATATCGCCCGGTGTTATTATCGAAGCTGGCCAGCTGGCCGAGGGTGAGCCCGATGATACCCGAGTGGCCGATATACATTTTGGCGCTCTCGATGGTGAGTGGCACGCTGGTAGTGAACATCATGAAATTGTCGCCGAAACGGAAATAGGCGCCGCCGAAGTTGGGGTTGGAGCTCGTGAAGGAGTTTTTACTCGGCGCCCCGCCTTTTACCTTGAGGTCGTTGAGACCGAGATAGTACGTTTTATTGGGGGTGATATCGGTGGTCGAGGTATTATTCCCGGCTGCGATGGGTACGGTGGCTGTCTGGCTGTCATACCATAAGGCGAGATCGTCTCCGGTCGCATTGGCATGCAGTACTACGGAAGTCGCATCAGGGCCGCACGCGGTGGCTGTGCCTGTCGGGAGGGTCGAAGCGGGATTGACGCTTATGGTTGCGGTGTCCGCGTCGTTTCCGGTGTTCACATCCGTGGAGAGCGATGTCGTGCTCGTAAAGGTATAGGTGACGCCTGCTACTGTAGGGAAGGTTTTATTATAGGTGTATACGACATCGCCTCCGACGGGGATGCTGTCTTTGCAGATGGCGGACAGAGTGAGTATGGTGGTCGGTCCGTTGCTGACGACCGTGGTGACCGGCACTCCCCCGGTCTGCGCTACCGAGCCGAAGTTATGGATATGTATAGATACCAGCTGTGAATCGTTGGCGCAAGTGGTGATGGTGGGATACTCCACCGCAGTGACGCCGACGTCGTTGATGGGATTGATAAAGTGAACGCGGAAGTCCTGCGTCTCACCTGTCGTGTAGCTGCCGCAGGGCAGGACGGCGGAAGGGGTGCTCGTTTCCTCCGCGATGATGCGCATGCGTGTATAGGCGCCCACGGTGGCCGTAGCCGGAATGGCGATGTTACCCGTGAAGGTGCCCGAAAGGACGGCTGCGCTTTGGGCCACCAGTTCGTTGGATCCGAAGGTCCCGTCGTTGTTGAGATCGATATAGACAGAAATGACGCGGGTATTGTTGGTGCTGTTGCAGCTGGTATGTGTGATGCTGAATGCGGTGTTCTCGCCGACGGCGAAAGGGAATGTCTGCAAGCCGGTGTAGTCTGTAGAGGTCCTGCAGCTGTTGAGCGGGCTGGAGAATCCATAGAGACCGATAGACACCTGGTCGATGCTGGCGCCGCTGGCGCTGGATGAACTGGTGCAAGGGGCAGTACCACCGACCCCGCTGACGAGCAGGGAATAGGCCTGGGTGCCGCGTTGCAGGGTGCCTTTATGGCTGACAGTAATGGTATATGACCTGCCGGGGATGAGGCTGTCCAACAGCTCGACCTTTTCTACGTTGTCGCGAATGTTGTCGCCTTTAGTGGCGGCGTGCCCGGGATTTTTCGGATCGAGTATCCAGGGCATGTATACCTGGCCGGTAGTATTATCCTTAATGCGGAGATCGAGGTCATTGATGAGTTTGCGGGAGGTGTCAGCGAAGTTATGTTCGTTGACGGGGATGCTGGCCGGGTTGGCGGCGGGATCAGTCCAGCAAATGGTAGCCTTTATGGGGGTTTTGCCGGAAGCAGTCACTATGAATGTCTCGACATCTTTTGTGCCATTGGTGAGCGAGCTTTCACGGACCATCTGGCTCTGGTCGGTGTTGTCGGAGGTGATGACGCCCGCGGCTGCCTGCATATCGATCAGTCCCCAACCGAAAGTATAGTCGGGACCGGGAAAGGCGCCGGCCTCGTCGGCCGTATGGATGAGCAGACCGCGAAGGGTTGCGCTTCGCATGAAATTGCCGCTATGCAGTCTCGACCAGTATTCCTGGATGAGAAAGGAGGAGCCGGCGCATGCGGGTGTCGCCATCGAAGTCCCGCTGAAAATATCATAGGCATTGTCGGCCGTGGAGATGGACGAAAGGACATCGACGCCGTCGGCGACGAGATCGGGTTTGATGCGGCCATCACCGGTGGGCCCCATACTGCTGAACTCTGCCAGCAACACATCAGACGGTTTGGAATAGCCGCCGGGGATCGCACTGACGGCCCCGATAGTGATGATGTTCTTTGCATTGCCATAGGTGGCGAGAGTATTGAAGCCTCCGTTATTGCTGATACCGGAGGGCCGGGGGCCTGAATTGACGAACTGGTGCTGGGCATTCCTGCGCCAGTAGGTGGCTCCGATGGAAGGGCCCTGTTCGCCGGGGTTATTACCACCTGCCTTAACGATGGTATAGAGGGGAGCGTTATAAGCGATGGAGTCCCATATCTGGGTGTCCTCATCGTAGAGGCCGAAGCTGATGTCGACTGTATCGTTGGGCTGACCCCACCATTCCCAGCGATTGGCGGCGTCGTTGAAATTCCAACCGGCGAGGTCGGCATAGGAGTGGCTGGAGATGAGGATCCCGTTCGCGCCTGCCGCGGCCTGGGCCATTTCGGATTCATCGTTATCGAAATCCCAGGTCTGGAGCTGTTGTGCGCCGAAGGCCATACCCTTTGCTGCGGGATTGACGCCGGCAGCGATCATGGTACCCGATACGTGTGTAGAGTGATCGCTGAGGGTTGTATTTCCATCCTTTTGGAGCACGCGTCCGGTGAGCTCAACGTGGGTGGGACGGACAAGTCCTTCATCCCACACTGCGATACGGCCTTTCATATTGGGGTTCGTACCCCCGGTAAGGTTTAACTTTGAGCTGCCATTGGTCCATAGTGCGCTGGTGCGGATGCTGGCCGCGGAGATGATATTATCCGTAGTGGTGACATAGACGGGAACGCCGCGGGAGTCGATGTGTGAGAGATAAGCCATCCGGCCGTGTCTGTATTGCAGGATCATCGGCCATCCATTTTCCTTTGCCTTCTGCGCCAATATCTTCTGCATGGCAAGGTGTTGGGCGGCCAGTTGCAGGCTGGTCTTTTGAAGTACCGGTGTATTGGTGAGCACCTGTGAGCTGGCAGTCGGTCCGGTGAGTACGAATAGGAGTAGGAAGACGGAAAGGTATAAGGACGGGATCCTGCTTTTATTCATAAATATTTATTAAAACATTCTAAAATTACAGTTTTTATGGACTTGCGCGCCTTTATTATGATTGTATATCTGTCGGGTCTACCGGGTTCCGGATGGATCTCAGCGGGAGGTCGGCAGGAGCAAGGTATCGAAGGAGTTGCCCGGCGTATTGCCGGAAATCATATGCCTTCTCCGCACTATCATCCCGGGCTACCCGCAGGGGTCCGGTCTACAATTTGCATATTCCGGCTGACCCGGCAAGACCAGGTTATACCCGCGGCCGGTACAGGCTTGTACAGCGCTGTAAAGACACCGCTGGTCAGTAAGGTGGAAACGGATGATTCCGGTCGTTTCCGTATCCTTTTACCGCCGGGGACGTACTCTTTGTTCACCAAGAAAGGAGCCTTGTTCTACGCCACCCGAAGGGACGAGAAGAACAATATTGCGCCCGTAGAAGTACTACCCGGGAAGATGACCCGGGTGGATTGCAGTGTAGAGTCCGATCATACCGCCGTATTCTAAAAGTGTATTTACGGTAATTTTAATGTATCGGTTGCTTGGGCAGAAGAGAGGGGAATTATATTGTATTTGTTGCCCGGGGGCGGGCGGGAAGGGCGTGGAGAGACGGATTTTGCGGGCGAAATTTCGTACCTTTGCCGCCCGATGAATGAGGCCACTATCCTCCCGTCATTTTTACATTCTCCCCGTCTTTTTCAGTTGACGGACAGGCTTCTATTGTCCCATCCGCAACGGGTATACTGCCGGAATCTGCAGGGCAGCAGTCCTGCCTTCGTCATCAGCGCCATTTTCAGTCAGGACAGTACCAGTCAGCTGAACCACCTCGTGGTATGCGAGGACGCGGAAGCGGCTGCCTATCTCCATAATACGCTCGAGAGCCTGACGGGGGCGCTGGATCTTTTTTATTTCCCGGCTTCCTTTAAGAATAAAAAGAATTACCGGCTGCTCAACAGCAGCCACGTCATGTTGCGGACCGAAGCGCTGACCCGTCTTACCGCGGCCAGGGGCACCAATAAGAAGCTGATCGTCACGTATCCCGAGGCCCTTTTCGAAAAGGTGGTGCTGTCTTCGACGCTTTCGGGAAATATTATTTCCATCAAAACGGGGGATACGCTGGACCTGGACGGGCTTTTGGAAAAGCTGGTGGACAAGGGTTTCGAGCGTACGGACTTCGTGTACGAGCCCGGGCAGTTCGCTCTTCGCGGGGGCATACTGGATATTTATTCTTTTGGGAATGAAAAGCCTTATCGTGTCGAGTTATTTGGCAACGATGTGGATTCTATCAGGATCTTCGATCCCGAGACGCAATTGAGCGAACGCAAGCTATTGCAGGTCAATATCATCCCAAATGTGGAGAACAGGTCGGATACTGGCGAAAAAATATCCCTTCTGGAATTTGTGCCGGAGAATACGGTGATCTGGATGGAGGACCGGACTTTTACAAGGGAGCGGTTGGTCATACAGGAGGAAGAGCTTGGGTTGTGGATCGGGCATGAAAAAGAGGTGGCGCGGCTGCGGGAGGAAAGCCGGCTCGCCGAAGAAAAGAAGGCGCCCGGGCGGCATGATGCGAAACGCAGGCTGCAGCAGGCGGATGGAAGCATGGATGGGGATGAGGACCGGATGGAGAAACATGAAGTGAGCGTGGAGGAATTCGTGACGGCGGTGGAAATAGAGGGGCAGCTGGATAAATTTCATGTAGTGGAGTTCGGGGCATCGGCCGGGGGACACGAGGCAAGGAGCGGGGCTTCGGCGGGGTTTGGGGAGAGTGAAGTGATCGATTTTCATACCAAGGCGCAGCCGTCTTTCAACCGACAGTTCGAGTTGCTGATCAAGGACCTTAAGGCGCTGGAAAGCAAGAAATACACGTTGTATCTGTTTGCCGAGAACCCGCGGCAGCTGGAACGTTTGCATACCATATTCGAGGATCTTAAGGCGAACATTCCTTTTACGCCGGTGGCGTTGTCCATTCATGAAGGTTTTATCGATGACGACCTGAAGATCGTCTGTTATACCGACCATCAGATCTTCCAGCGGTACCATAAATACAAGGTGAAGCAGGCCTACAACAAGAACAAGGCGATCACCCTGCGTACGTTGCGGGAGCTGCAGCCCGGCGACTATGTCACGCATATCGATCATGGCGTCGGCGTATACAGCGGACTGCAGAAGATAGAATCGGGAGGCAGGCTGCAGGAAGCGGTACGGATCATCTATAAGGACAGCGATATCCTCTATGTCAATATCAACTCGCTGCATAAGATATCGAAATATACGGGTAAGGAAGGTACCGCTCCGAAGGTGAACAAGCTGGGCAGCGACGCCTGGCAGAAGCTGAAGGAGAAGACCAAGACGAAAGTCAAGGAGATAGCCTTCGATCTGATCAAGCTGTATGCGCAGCGTAAGGCGGAAAAAGGATTTGCGCATACTCCCGACAATTATATGCAGACCGAGCTGGAGGCCTCCTTCATCTATGAGGACACGCCCGATCA
>DASYSV010000198.1:0-6081 GCA_036010185.1 Puia sp. | reverse complement strand
TGCAGTGCTTTTTGGATCTGGCCAAGCTCGAGAAAAGCCTGGCGGTGGAATTCGTTGCGCTGGTCGGGGACATATTTCAGGAAATATAGCACCAGCAACAGCGACAGCAACCCGATGAGCAGCAAAACGCTGATCATTTTCCGGAGGGAGGCATTGGTGTGAATAGATGCGCTCATGGAAAAGAATATGGAAAATGGTCGGAAAATCGGGTAGGGTGGGTAACAAGATAACGGAGTCTTTCCGTGGAGATAGTTATAAAGCGGGTAGAGTTAAATGTAAGATGGTTTTTGCAGCCGAACAATACAACGAAGTGGGTACGTAGTTGTACGCAGGCGCCGGGTTGACGGCGATAGCGGGCCCGGTGGGGTCAGGCCATGATCTGTTGGCGCAGGTTACGGAAATAGGCCGGGGCTTGCAGAAGGCGGCTACCGTACCAGCTGAAGAATTCGCCGTCGACAAGGTGGATCATTGCGTCGGGAAGGATCTCGCGGACCTCATCGATATGGCGGTTGCGGAAGGGGTAGGGCTCGGAGGATAGCAGGATGATGGGAGACGGCCGGCCTGCCAGATCGGGCAGACGGATGGTGGGGTAGCGATCATGGTTCGCGAAGGCGTTGGAGAAACCGCAATGGTAAAGCATATCATTGATAAAGGTGTCTCTGCCTGCCGCCATCCAGGGATTGCGCCAGATGAAATAGGCGGCGGGGGGAAATGGGGGCGCGGACGCGGCCGGGAGGGGTGAAGAGCCTGGAAGGGTCGCGAATTCGCGGCCGATTTCGTCGGCCAGGGTCATGGCTTTGCCCGAGGTGTCGGTGAGCCGGCCGACGGCGTGGATCATATCGATGGCATCGGAAAGACGTTTGACGTCGCTGATCCAGACAGGATACCTGGAGGCGAGGGCCTCTATCTGGGGTTTTTCGTTCTCCTCTTTAGCCGCGATGATGAGGTCGGGCCGGAGGGCGTCGACGCGGGCGGTGTCGATGGCTTTTGTGCTGCCGATGCGAGGTTTGTTATGGTACCAGGTTTCGGGATGTACGCAGAATTTGGTGATGCCGACGACTGTTTCATCGAGACCGAGGGTGAAAAGGAGTTCAGTTTGTGAAGGGACGAGGGAAATGATCCGGCGTGGGGTCTGCGGTAGACAGATCGTTCTATTCAATTGGTCGGTAAAGGAAGGCATGGGCCATCGATGAAGGCCTCCTGCTAAATAAACGAAATGCTCTAATCAGGTACTTAGCAGGAGGGCCGGGAGTTGAGCAGTTTTGATGCGGATGGTACTGCTTTTTGTGGTTTTTTCGGACGTTGGATCTCGGAATAAGTTTAGTCTTTAGGGCATCTTTCAGGCCTTAATATAGGATTATGGATTAGGGCTTATCGATAATCCGCTGTTGGCGGTTATCGGGTTCTTCGCGGTTAAAGGATTTAGATAGCTTTTCTTAAGGATATCGGGGTAGGGTCGATCGTTAAATGCTGAACCAAAAATAAATTGTTAAAACGCGCCGGACAAGAGAGGTTTTGCTTTATTTCGGCGTTGCAGCAATTACGCCGCACTATCGTAAAACTACGATATGGGAGACAGCGCCTGGATGACGTCGTATTTGGTGACGATGTGGTAGTCGCCGCTGTCGTCGCGGCCCAGCACGGCGCCATTGTCTTTACTGATCAAAGTACTAAGTCTTTCCACCGGGGTGTCGAAGGAAACCACGGGATATGGTTTTTCGAGGACTTCCGCGATCTTTTTCCCTTTGATATCGGAACCATTGTTCATGAGACGGTTGAAAAGCCCGCTTTCGCTGATGGCGCCGACGGGCTCTCCGTCCTTCAGAACGGGCAGGTTTTCGATATGGTATTTTTGCATTAGCTGGAATGCCTCACCCACGGTATTGTCGGGGTTCGTCGAGATGAGGCGTTTGGCGCCGCCTCGTCCGGATATGATGTCCCTGAAGGTTTTTACGGCAAGAAAGCCACGTTCGATCATCCATTGGTCGTTGTAGACTTTGCCGACATAGCGGCTGCCATGGTCATGGAGGATGACGACGACCATATCGCCTTTCTTCAGCAGATGATTAAGCTGCAGGAGGCCCTGTACGGCCGTGCCCGCGGAATAGCCGCAGAAAAACCCTTCTTCGCGGGCGATGCGGCGGGTCATGATGGCGGCGTCTTTGTCCGTCACCTGCTCGAACACATCGACGTACTGCATGTCGTAGTTCTGCGGTACGAAGTCCTCGCCGATGCCTTCCGTGACGTAGGGGTGTACCTCGTTCATATCGATGTTCCCCGTCCTGAAATATTTGGTGAGGAGGGAGCCGTAGGGGTCCATCGCCCAAACCTGGATCTTCGGGTTTTTCTCCTTGAGGAATTTGGCGGTGCCGGTGACGGTGCCGCCCGTACCGGTGGCTACGACCAGATGGGTGAGTTTCCCGTCGGTCTGCTCCCAAATTTCGGGACCGGTGGTCTCGTAGTGCGCGAGGCGGTTGGCGAGGTTGTCGTATTGATTGGCATGGAAAGAATCAGGGATCTCTTTTGCCAGACGTCGCGCGATGGAATAGTAAGAACGCGGGTCGGCCGGTTCCACGTTCGTCGGACAAACGATCACTTCGGCGCCCAATGCCTTCAGGATATCGATCTTTTCCTTGGATTGTTTGTCGGTCGTAGTAAAGATGCATTTATAACCCTTGACGACCGCGGCGAGCGCCAGACCCATGCCGGTGTTGCCTGAAGTGCATTCGATGATGGTTCCGCCGGGTTTTAATCTGCCCTCTTTTTCGGCGACTTCGACCATTTTCAGCGCCATGCGGTCTTTGGCGGAATTGCCGGGGTTGAAATATTCTATTTTGCCTAAAACCGTGCAGGGAAGATCCCGCGTCAGTTTGTTGAAACGGATGAGGGGAGTGTGTCCGATCGTCTCCAGAATATTGTTTTTGATATCCATGGCATAAAGGTAGGATTTTGCCTACATTTGCCGCCCGCAGAAACGGAATTACCCATGGAACCTGTTTATATTCAAAAGATCGCTGAAAAGTTGTCTTTCAGCATTAAGCAAATCAATAACATCTTCGGTCTGCAGGCCGAAGGGGCGACGATCCCCTTCATGGCGCGGTACCGGAAGGAAGCCACCGGTAATATGGACGAGGTGCAGATCAACGACGTGGTCGAGCAGATCAAATATTTCACGGAGCTGGACAAACGAAAAGAAACGGTGCTCAAGACCATCGAGGGGTTGGGCAAGCTGACGCCGGAGATCAAAACAAGGGTCGAAGGTTGTTTCGATGCCACCGAACTGGAGGATATTTATCTGCCTTATAAGCCGAAGCGAAAGACGCGGGCGTCCGCTGCCATGGAAAAGGGGCTCGAGCCTTTGGCGAAACTGTTGTTCGAGCAGGGCGACGGCGACCCCGCGACGGCAGCAGGAGCCTATATCAACGAGCAGGTAAAGGACGTCAAAGAGGCGTTGCAGGGCGCGAGGGATATCATCGCCGAGTGGATTTCGGAGAACGAGCAGACCCGTGCCAGGATCCGACAGCTGTTCACCCGCGAGGCGTCGGTAAGCAGCAAGGTCATTACCGCTAAGAAAGAGGAGGAGGAAGCCCAGAAATACCGGGATTATTTTGATTTTTCAGGTTCGCTTGCGGACAGCCCCTCGCACAGGATACTGGCGATCCGTCGCGGGGAAAAAGAGGGCTTCCTGATCATGGACCTCGATATCGACAAGCAGATGGCGGTGGATGATCTGGAGCGGATCGTCGTGAAGAATGCGACGCCCGCGGCGGCGGAGGTGAAGCGCGCCGTAGAGGATTCGTTCGACCGGCTGTTGAAACCTTCCATCGAGAATGAGTTCCGGCTGCTCAGCAAGAATAGGGCCGACGAGGAAGCTATCCATGTTTTTGCCGAGAATCTGCGGCAATTGCTGCTGGCTTCGCCCTTGGGTTCCAAGCGTGTGCTTGCATTGGACCCGGGGTTCCGGACGGGATGTAAGCTGGTCTGCCTGGACGCCCAGGGTAATTTCGTGCATAACAGTACTATCTATCCGCATCCGCCGCAGAACGAGGCGGGGGCCAGCATCGCGCAGCTCAAGACCCTGGTGGACCGGTATAACATCGAAGCCATCGGCATCGGGAACGGTACGGCGGGACGCGAGACGGAGCAGCTGGTCAGGGGCATCGATTTCGGACGTCATGTAAGCATTTTCATGGTCAATGAGAGCGGCGCGTCGATCTATTCTGCGAGCGAGGTGGCCAGGGAAGAGCTTCCAGATCAGGATGTAACCGTGCGTGGAGCAGTGAGCATCGGGCGTCGTCTTCTCGATCCGTTGAGCGAGCTGGTGAAGATAGACCCAAAATCCATCGGAGTAGGGCAATACCAGCATGACGTCAACCAGACCAAGCTGAAAGAAGAGCTGGACCGTGTGGTGGAAAGTTGTGTGAACCATGTCGGCGTGGATCTGAATACCGCCAGCAAGCACCTGCTGACCTATGTATCGGGGCTTAGCGGAACGCTGGCGAAGAACATCGTGGAGTTCAGGGCGAAGAACGGCGCCTTCACTACCCGGGAAGACCTGAAAAAAGTGAGTCTGATGGGTCCCAAGACTTACGAGCAGTGCGCGGGATTCCTCCGGATAGCCGGGGCCGCCAATCCTCTGGACAATAGTGCGGTGCATCCCGAGAGCTATCGGATCGTGGAGACCATGGCGGCCGATCTGAACTGTTCGGTCGACGAGCTGATCCGGCAGGAAGAATTGCGTAAAAAGATCGTCCGGAAAAAATATATCAGCGAGACCGCCGGCGAATTCACGATCAACGATATTTTGAAAGAGCTGGAGAAACCGGGGCGGGACCCGCGTAGTACGATAGAAGAATTCCGTTTCGAAGAGAGCATCAAGACCATGGAGGACCTGAAGCCGGGTATGACGGTGCCGGGTATCGTAACGAACATCACCGCCTTCGGGGCGTTTGTCGACATCGGCGTCAAGCAGGACGGGCTGGTTCATATTTCCCAGCTGAGCAATACCTTCGTATCCGACGCCAATTCGGTAGTCAAGCTGCAGCAGAAAGTAATGGTCACGGTATTGGAAGTGGATACGGCGAGGAAGCGGATATCGCTGTCGATGAAGGGGAATAGTCCGGCGAAGGGGGATCAGGCGATGAAGGGGAGGACCGGCGCTGCAGGGAATAAAAAGCCCATGGGCGATAATAAAAAGCCTGCGGCTATGGGACCGCAGGCTGGAAAAGTCGGAAAGAAGGAGGAGGAGCCCGATGCATTTCAGGCTAAGCTACTGGCACTGAAAAAGAAATTCAAAGACTCATAGACGGACGAATTTGGTGGTACTGACGCGGCCCGATGTACAATACAGGATCACGGAATAGACGCCCTGGTTCAATTGCGACACATCGAGCTGGAACTGGTTGGAACCCGGGATCAGCTGGATGTTCCTGGTCTTGAGGGGACTCCCGGTGGGGCCGATGATCTGCAGCCTTGCCTGGTCGTTGCCCTGCGAATTGACCGATACGGTTATCTGACCCGATGCCACGGGATTCGGAGCGATGTGCAAGCCTCCATTAGGATCCGCGTCGTTGGAGACACCACTCTGAACGTTGGCTGTTGTGCTCCTCGGTACGCAGGAAGCCATATCTCCCCTCAAATCGTTGCCCAGCACCGGCAAGGCCGTCCGGGTGATCAAACTGATCTCCCCGGTACCGGGATCGCCCTTATAGAATCTTCCGTCGGTGGTCAGAATGAAGAGATCGCCAGCCGCTCCGGAGAACATTCCGCACATATTCGCGATGGGAGGATTCGTAGTTGTCGGAGTGATAACATTGAGTACCGGGTGTGTGGCCGATGGATCAAAATGTCCGATCTGTGCGGGGGAGGCGACGGCTGCCGTCGTCGGAAGAGTGGTATAGATCTGGTGATCGATGGGGTTGAACGAAATATCCTGCAAGTGTCCTACGGCGGAATCTCCCAGGCTGTTCAGGATATCCAGCACACCGGATCCGATGGATACCTCTTTGTATGTGATCGGGATAGAGTCTCCCTCCTGCAGTCTTGAAACGTTGGATATCGTACCGAGATAGATATGGGGTA
>DASYSV010000399.1:0-19505 GCA_036010185.1 Puia sp. | reverse complement strand
TGTTTGAGAGCCAGCGATCCGTCGGCTTCCTGGCCGTTGACGTATAGCTCGCCCGCCTTCAGCTCGAGCGTATCTCCGGGGATCCCGCAAAGACGATGGGTAAGAATGGTTTTTCCGGATTGAGACAGGATCCCGAGATAGCTGATAAGATCGAACCGGCCCGGTTTTTTTATTCGGGTGGTGAGGAAGAACCTTCCCGGTCGAAGCGAGGGCTCGCTGGAAAAATTATTGACTCTCAGCAGTCGCAAGTATGGGGGTTTAGGGATAACGAAAATACGTAAATTGCACCCATGCAGCAATACCTCGATCTCCTTCGGCATATTCTCGATAAAGGCGTCCGGAAGACGGACCGTACCGGCACCGGAACGCTCAGCTGTTTCGGTCATCAGCTGCGGTTCGATCTGACCAGCGGGTTCCCCCTGGTGACTACCAAGAAACTGCATCTCAAGAGTATCGTTTACGAGCTGCTCTGGTTTCTACGGGGAGAGACGAATACCCGGTTCCTCAAGGAACACGGGGTCAGCATCTGGGACGAATGGGCGGATGCCGATGGAGAGCTGGGACCCGTCTATGGCAAACAATGGCGCAGCTGGGAAGGGGCCGGCGGAAGAACGGTTGATCAGATCAGCCAGCTGATCGACCAGATCAGGAAGACTCCCGACAGCCGCCGTCTGATCGTCAGCGCCTGGAATGTGACCGATCTGCCGGAAATGGCGCTCATGCCCTGTCACGTCCTTTTCCAATTCTATGTGGCGCCCGATGGGGAGGGCCGGCAACGGCTGAGCTGCCAGCTGTATCAGCGAAGTGCCGACGTTTTTCTCGGGGTTCCCTTCAACATTGCCTCGTACGCACTTCTGACTCTAATGATCGCGCAGGTGTGTGGTCTCGAGCCCGGCGAATTCGTACACACCTTCGGGGATGTTCACCTCTATAGCAATCATATCGAGCAGGCAAGGCTTCAGCTGACCCGTACACCCTATCCGCTGCCGGTAATGAAGCTGAATCCCGCGGTAAAGGATATTTTCGCCTTCCGGTTCGAAGACTTCACGCTCGAAAATTATATTTCCCATCCTGCCATAAAAGCGCCGGTGGCGGTATAAAAGGCTATTCCGCCCGGAATATCTTCGTCAGAATTCGATTGGTACGCTCCATGGTACGTGCCAGCTCCTGTGCATTTTCAGGGGTCGGGGTTTCCGACATTTTGGCCAGCGGCGTTTCGGGCTGCTCCGGTGATCCTGCGGCCCGCGGGCGGCTGCGCCACTCCATGAGCCCATAGATCATGAAGATGCCGCTTTCAACCAATAATCCGACGGTAAGGGCAATGCTGCCGAATTCTTTTTGCTCGAGCTTGGCCCAGGCCCCGAATACGACGACAGCGGCCGCGAAGGAATACGCGGTGTTGAGGATTTTTTCCGAGTACATGTAAGAATTATTTAGCGTAGAATAGGGCCATCGTCTATTAAAGTTACATAATTATTAGATACATAGCACTCTTATGTAAAAATTTTTGTGGTGGAGGCATTAAATTTGGGCTATGATCATCAGTCTCATCGTCGCCGCGACCACCAATAACGTCATCGGTAAGGATAACAAATTGCTCTGGCATCTGCCAAACGACATGAAATTCTTCAAAAATACTACCTGGGGCATGCCGGTGATCATGGGCCGCAAGACCTTCGAAGCCCTTGCCGGTGAACCGCTGCCTGGAAGATTCAATTTCGTGATCACCCGTCAGAATGAATGGCGTCCCCGACGTGAAAAAGTCGAGGTCGTCCACGACCTGACAGCGGCGTTGCATCAGGCCGGACAGACGGACGCCAAAGAGGCGTTCATCATCGGGGGCGGACAGATCTATGCCGAAGCGATGTCTGTCGCCGACAAGATATACATGACGAGGATACATACGGTTTTGGAGGGGGATACGTTTTTCCCCGTTATCGATGAGAAGGACTGGACGATGAGCGGCAACCTGGATTTTCAACCCGACGATAAACATGCGTTCGCCTATAGCTTTCAGTTATGGGAACGGAAAAAGTAAGCTTGATGTATTCTCCACTGCGGCTTGCAGGCAAGTATTTTCGCTATTACCTTACCGCGGCAAACGGAAAGGGGCACGGGGTCCACTCGCCTTTCGTGTTCGATTTCGTGACGCATGTATTGAATGATCGGCGGATCTATGCAGAATATGCGCCGATAGAAATGTTGCGGAGTCGACTGTCGGGGGATACCGGCGTGCTTCCCATCGAGGATTTGGGCGCGGGCTCCGTATCGGGGGCGGGTACACAGCGGAGGGTCTTGGACATCGTCAGGCGTTCGGCCAAGCCACAGCGGCTGGGACGCTTGCTTTTTCGTATAGCACGGCATTACCGGCCGGGCGTGATGGTCGAATTAGGCACGTCGCTGGGTTTGTCGACGGCTTATCTTGCGGCGGGAGCAGGTTTGGATCGGGCGGAAGGGGAAGCCGGAGCACCGGGATCGCGTTTATACACCATAGAAGGCTCTGCCGCCCTTGCGGAAGCGGCCGCCGGCAACCTGCGGTCATTGGGTCTCGATGCACGGATCGTGACGGGAAACTTCGACGACGAGCTTGCGCCGTTGTTGCAAACCATTCCGCCGGTAGACCTCGCCTTTATCGACGGCAACCACCGGTATGAACCGACCATGCGTTATTTCGAAAGTCTTTTCGCGCATGCATCTCCGGGCGCCGTGCTGATATTCGATGATATCTATTGGAGCGGCGAAATGGAACGCGCGTGGGAGGATATCCGCCGCGATCCGCGGGTAATGCTGACGATCGATCTGTTTTTTCTGGGCTTTGTTTTTATCCGGGAGGAGTTCAGGGTGAAACAGGATTTTACAATTAGGTTTTGAGTAATGGTTCGGCACAACCCGGACGATGTTTTACCTTGAAAAGCACGCAAAATTGCAATAATTTTGCAGGAGTGTCCTCCCTTTTATCAAAACAATTCCTCGCCTCCCTCCGTGGCCTTCCGGGGTATGATGCCTCAGCCTTCGAGGCAGTGCATGCCGGCGACAGACAGGTCACCTCGATTCGCGTCAACCCTGACAAGACAGGGGATTCGGGTCCTGCGGGGGCAACCCGTGTCCCCTGGTCCTCATGGGGCTATTATTTGGCCGTGCGCCCCTATTTCACATTCGATCCGCTATTACATGCCGGGGCGTATTATGTGCAGGAAGCATCGAGCATGTTCCTCGAACAGGCGTTGCGTCAGACGGCCGATGTCACCAGACCGCTACGAGTGCTCGATCTCTGCGCCGCGCCGGGAGGTAAATCTACGCTGTTGCAGGCGGCATTGGCGGCCGGCAGTCTGCTCGTGAGCAACGAGGTCATCAAGAGCAGGGTCCCCGTCCTCGAGGAAAATATGATCAAATGGGGAGGCGTGAATTCGGTAGTCACCAACAACGATCCAAGAGACCTTTCCAGACTCGAAAACTATTTCGACGTGATCGTCGTCGATGCGCCATGCAGCGGCAGTGGATTGTTTCGTCGCGACCCGGAGACGATGAAAGAATGGAGCCCCGCCCAGGTGCAATTGTGCAGCGGACGGCAGCAGCGTATCCTGTCCGATATATGGCCGGCGCTTCGCCAGGACGGCGTCCTTATCTATTCCACCTGTTCGTATTCCCGGGAGGAAAACGAGGATATCCTCGATTGGACGGCGGAAGAGTTTGATGCGACCCCTTGCCGTCTTCTTCTTTCGCCGGAATGGAATATCGTGGAGAGCGAGGGCATTCAAAAGACCTGGGGCTATCGTTTTTACCCCGACCGGCTCAATGGCGAAGGATTTTTTATCGGTGCGCTGCGCAAGAATGGCGGAGGAACATTCAGCCCGCCGCGGCGAACAGCGCAACCGGAACGTGCAGGCAAAAAAGAGCTGGAGTCACTCCATAAATGGGTGAAGCCGGAGACGGCATTATTTTTTTTCCATCATGGGGATCAGATACATGTGTTACCTGAGCCGTTGGCAGCGGAGCTACCCATTCTTCAGTCTGCGTGCTATCTGAAGACAGCCGGGGTGGTGCTGGGGACGCCATCGGCAAAGGAATTCATACCTGACCACGGTCTGGCTATGAGCACCGTGATCCATCCTGATCTGCCTGCCATCGGGCTGACGCATGAACAGGCGCTGAACTATCTGCGAAAAGAAGAGGTAAGGACGGAAACAGAACATCGCGGGTGGTCACTGGTCCGGTATGCCGGCCATAATCTCGGTTGGGTGAAAGTTCTGCCCAGCCGCTGGAACAACTATTACCCCAAACAATGGCGGATATTGAAAAGGACGTGAAAAATCAGTAACATTGCTCAGAAACTTCCATACTATGCGAATACCGGCGGCCGTACTTTTACTACTCACTGTATTTTTTTCAGACAGCGCGCACGGCCAGTCCGGCGAGCTGCTCATTCAGGGACAGACCGGAAAATTATACCTGGAGCATACCGTGGTGGCGAAAGAAAACTGGTACAGTGTCGGACGTCTCTATAATGTCAGCCCCAAAACGCTGGCTCCGTACAATCATCACACGCTGCAACAACCCCTGACCATCGGCCAGACCCTGGAAATACCTCTCACGACAACTAATTTCTCGCAAGATGGCGTAAAGACGGCCTCGGAGACCCTTGTCCCCGTATTCCATATCGTCAGGGAGAAAGAATGGATGTACCGCATCAGCGTCAATCACAACAAGGTTCCTATTCCGACTCTTGAAAAATGGAATCATATCAACGGCGACCAGCTGCATCCGGGTTTGCATCTTATCGTAGGCTATCTGAAGGTAAAGACGGCCCTGTCGGCACTCGCGACTTCTGTTTCCGCTCCGGTTGCTGCCGCTACACCGCCTCCTGTGTCACCGGTGGTGCACCAGGCCTTGTCTACCGGCAATGATGCGGCTTCCACGCCCGTGAAGACCGATTCGCCTGCGGGCACCCGGGTGCATCCGCAGGCTACGTCTCCGGTGCCGGCGCAAGAAACAACCACTACGGTCAAACCTCCGGCAGTGATCCCCAATGCTCCTCATTTCGATGGAGGCGTATTCCGTGGAGATTTCAGCGATGAGGGCCATTCGGTCAATGGTCAGGCGGGCGTGTTCAAGAGCACCAGCGGATGGCAGGATGGGAAATACTATGCGCTCATGAATAATGTGAATGTCGGGACCATCGTGAAGGTTACCGATCCTGCCACAGGAAAAAGCGTCTTTACGAAGGTGCTGGGGCAGCTTCCGGATATGAAAGAAAGTGCCGGGCTTACCATTCGCATCAGCAATGCCGCGGCCGCGGAGCTTGGGCAGGGTGAGGGAAAATTTGCCGTGCAGGTCATCTATTAGCGGTAGCCCCTCAGAAAATCTTCAATGGCCATCTTCTTTTTCCCTTCCAGTTGCACCTCGGTCGCCCGGATATACCCGTCGGAGGCGGCCCAGCGAAAATAGGTCTTGCCGTCGGTGTCATGGATTCCCGGGGCCACGGCGGGAGGCTTTATTTCAATTTCCGATCGGTAAATCTTAAGCATCCGCCCGTCGAGAGTGGTAAATGCCGTGGGAAATGGAGAAAGGCCACGGATCAGATTATGGACTTCACGCGCAGGTTTATTCCAATCGATCCGGCAGGTTTCGGTGACGATCTTCGGAGCGGGTTTCAGATCGGGTGGGTTTTCCTGCGGTGTCTCGTGGAGGCTGCCGTCAACGAGACCGTCGATCGTACGAACCAGCACCCCGGCGCCGATCATCTTCATCTTATCATGCACTTCTCCGGCCGTCTGGTCCTCGCTGATAGGAAATCTCTCCTGCAAAAGGATATTGCCCGTGTCGATGGCATGCTTCAGCCTGAAGGTCGTCACACCTGTGACGGGTTCGCCGTTGATGACTGCCCAGTTAATGGGCGCGGCGCCACGATATTGCGGCAGCAGCGATCCATGGAGATTGACAGTCCCCATCGGCGGCATGTTCCAAACGGCTTCCGGCAACATGCGGAAGGCCACGACGATCTGGAGTTCGGCTTGCAAGGCACGCAAGTCCTCGAGGAAAGCGGGGTTTTTCAATTTTTCGGGCTGCAGTAAGTGCAGACCTTTTTCAAGCGCATATTTTTTTACGGCGCTGACCGACAACTGCATTCCGCGACCTGCCGGTTTATCCGGGGCGGTTACCACGGCAACGACACGATATCCGGCCGCAAGAATGGCATCGAGACTGGCGACGGCGAATTCAGGCGTGCCCATGAATACGATGCGCGGGTCAGTCGGCATAGAGCAGGTATTTTTTCCGGATCGCCTTGAATTGCTGCAATGCAGGCTCCCATGATTTACGGATATCCGCTTCGGACAACCCGTCCCGTATCTGCTGCCGGAGAACCGGTCCACCCGCAAGTCGGTCGAACCCCCGGCCATTCCTGAGAAAGAAAGAATCCTTGTTCGGGGACAGCGAATAGGCGCGCAGCACCCATTGGAATGAAAGACCGGTGGCTGGTATCGAAACAGCGCTGAGATCATAACCGTAGCAGGTCTTGCCCAACTGTGGAGGGTTGGTAGCGCCCGGCATGCTTTCGGGGGTAAAGCTGTAGAGGTCTTTCGGAAAATCAGGGTTGCCGAATTGCTGGAAGGGTTTGGTAGTTCCGCGTCCCAGGCTGACGTCGGTGCCTTCGAAGAGACACAACGAACCATAGAGGTAAACGGATTGCATAGTGGGGAGATTGGGCGATGGTTTTACCGGAAGGATATACTTGCTCCGGTGAGTATAGTTCCGGCACGGTATGATCGTAAGCTTGAAGCCGGGATCGGCATGTACCCAATGTTCGCCGATGAGCATTCGCGCATATTCGCCGATGGTCATTCCATAGACGATCGGTACGGGTTGCATGCCGACGAACGACCGGTAGGCGGTGTCGAGTACGGGCCCATCCACGTAAGAGCCGTTGGGATCAGGCCTGTCGAGTATCACCAACGGGCGATGGTTTTCGATGGCCGCCTCCATATAGCGCTGGAGCGATCCAATATAGGTGTAGAATCGCACGCCGACATCCTGGATATCGTAGAGCATGATGTCTACGTCTGCGAGATCTTCGGCTGTGGGCTTGGTCTTGGCGCCATATAAAGAAATGATGGGTATACCCGTCTTTGAGTCCACCTGGTTGCCCACTTTCGCGCCGGCGTCGGCATCGCCGCGGAAACCATGTTCCGGAGAAAAGAGCTTAACGATATGGATACCTTTCTTCAACAAGGTGTCCACGAGGTGGGTGTTGCCGTTGCCAACTACGGAGGTAGCATTGGCGAAAATGGCCACGGACCGGCCTTTCAGCAAGGGGAGGTACCGATCCATTTGTTCGGCGCCAATCACGATCTGTGCGCGGGTAATCGGTTGTATGAACAGGATGATCAGGATGACGATAAGTGCCTTTCGCATAGTTGTTTCTTTAGCGGTACGATGACCGGATTTGGGCACAATTTAATTATTTAATGCTACCTTGCAGACTGTCCGGAAGTCACGGGCAAATAAAATTTTACTATGGCACAGGAAGTAAAAGCAGGAGATACTGTCAAGGTCCACTACCATGGCCGACTTACGGACGGAACGACCTTCGATTCGTCCGAAGGGCGTCAGCCGCTGGAATTCGAGGTGGGCGGTGGTATGGTGATCAGAGGATTCGATGAAGGGGTTATGGGAATGACTGTGGGACAGAAAAAGACGATCGAGATCCCCGTTGAAGATGCCTATGGCCCGAGGGACCCGGAAGCGATCATCGAATTTCCGATCGAGCGGTTTCCGGCCGAGATGAAGCCGGAAGTAGGAATGCAACTGTTCATGAATAACGGTGCCGGACAGCAGATACCGGTGGTGATCGTCGAGGTCAAGCCGGAAGTAGTGGTGCTCGATGCCAATCATCAGCTGGCAGGGCAGGATCTGATCTTTGATCTCGAGCTCGTCGATATCAAGAGCCCTTCTCGTATCATCATGCCGTAGCGGCCGCAAGGGCGGCTACAATTGCGTCGAAGGAGTGAGAGGCGGCGCGGGAGCAGACGCATATTTTCTTTCAAAAGCCCATAACAGCACAAAAAATGCGATCACGGCCACACAGGTGGTCAGGATGGAACCTTCCAGTCCGAAATCGCCGCCGGTGATCAGCAGGTCGCCCTTCGTGTCGGCTTGCAACAGCGAAGGCTGCGCCAACCCGCTGACATGGAAACCCATGATCGGGCCCGCGAAATAGTTCCAGCTCAGATGGAAAAAGAAGGAGAACCAGAGATTCTTCGTATATATGTAGTTGATACCCAGCAGCAGACCGGCCAGGAAAAGATTGACGAAGGCCAGGGCATAGATGCTGGGATTGGGAAAATGGAAGCCGGCGAAAAGGGCCGAAGCGATGATCAGCGCTACCCATTTATTAGGAAGGGTCTCCAGGAGATTGCCGAGGACGTAGCCCCGGAATACCAGCTCTTCGCTAAAAGCGATCAGTGCCATTAGTCCGAGCGAAACGAATAATGACGAAGGCGCCCACACGACATCCGTCCATTCCACATGACCGGTGAGCAGCAACACGATCGCGACGATGCCCAGCAGCGCGGGTCCCATGAAAATACCGGTGATGGCCTCACCTGTGAAGCCATCCGCGAACCAGCCCGAGTCAACCAGCGGCCGGCGATCGAGCCATAACCGGCAGACACCGACGCTGATCACCGAGATCGCCAGCTCGACAAGGATCATCAACCAGAGATAATTACCCGTCAGCAGTCCCGATAAGGTGGCGATCGGTTGTTGTTTCAGCTGATCTCCGGGGATACCGGCTACCAGCATGGCGGCAGGTATGGCTATCAGCAAAGTGAGAATTATAAAGAGGGCGCCAAATATCAGGACTCTCAACCAGCCTTGCCGAATCACCGGTTTTTTTACGATCGCTTCCGTCATAGATGGTATATTAATTGGTAATTTACGAACATGTTCGAAAACTATGCTTTTACCGTAGCGGAAAGATTTATCCGGTATGCCCGGATCGATACCCAAAGCGATCCCGGCTCGAAGACCTGCCCTTCCACTGAAAAGCAAAAAGATCTTGGCCGCCTCCTGGTGGAGGAATTACGGTCGGCCGGTCTGGACGACGCGCAGCTGGATGAGTTCGGCTATGTTTATGCAACCCTCCCGTCCAATACGGATAAACAGGTGCCTGTCGTTTGTTTTTGCGCCCATATGGACACTGCCCCTGACTGTAGTGGTCAGGGGGTCAATCCGATCGTGCATCATGGCTATGACGGGGGTGACATCGTGTTGCCGGACGACCCCACGCAGGTGATCCGCGTAAGCGAGCACCCATACCTGATGTCGCGGAAAGGAGATGATCTCATTACCGCGGGAGGCACGACCCTGCTGGGAGCCGATGACAAGGCCGGCATTGCGGTCATCATGGACATGGTTCATTTCCTGCTGTCGCATCCCGGTCAGAAACATGGCAAGATCAGGATCCTTTTTACGCCCGATGAGGAGATCGGCAGGGGAGTGGATAAGGTCGACCTGGTTCGTCTGGGGGCCGATGTCGGATATACGCTGGATGCCGGCGAGCGGGCAACGCTTGAAGACGAGACCTTTTCCGCAGATGCGATGACCATCGTTTTTAAAGGTATCTCCGCGCATCCCGGATATGCGAAGGGCAAGCTGGTCAATGCCATCAAGGTCGCGTCGCATTTCGTCGATTCGCTTCCAAAAGGGGAATGGTCGCCCGAGACGACCGACGACCGTTATGGATTTGTCCACCCGGTTCGTATATCGGGTATGGTTGAGCGTGCGACGGTGGAATTCATCATCAGGGACTTTATTACTCCCCGGCTTGCCGCATACGAAGCGTATCTCAGGGACAAGGTGGCCGATACGCTGGCGCTGGTCCCGGGTGCAACGGCGGAGATTACGGTCAGCGAGCAATACCGGAATATGAAGGAGGTGCTGGACCGACATCCCGTGATAACGCAATATGCGATGGAGGCCATCCGGCGCGCGGGAATGGAAGTCCGAAAAAGCAGCGCCCGGGGCGGGACGGATGGATCGCGGTTATCTTTTATCGGACTACCGTGTCCCAACTTATTCACGGGCGAGATGGCATTTCATGGGAAGCATGAATATGTGAGCGTACAGGATATGCAAAAGTCTGTGGAGATGATCGTGCACCTCGCATGTATCTGGGAGGAGCTATCCGGCGGCCGCATGTGACCGTTGGGCAATGGGGCGCATGATCAACCCGGCGTGGATCCTTGAATTTTCGATGAACCAGCTATGTGTATTCATGCCGCCGCAGATGACACCGGCGAGGAAGAGGTTCGGGATATTCGTCTCCATCGTCGCAGGGTCATAGAAAGGTTGCTGGCGGGAATCATCCGAGAGTTGGATGCCTGCGCGGCGCAGGAAATCGAAATCGGGTCTGTAGCCGGTAAGCGCTATCACATAGTCATTGGGAATGGTGACGATGCCTTCGGGAGTGCGGATGTCCACCTCTCCGTCGCGTATGGCCGCCAGGGAGGAATTCGTATAGGCTTTGATGCTGCCTTCCCTGATCCGATTTTCGATATCGGGTTTTACCCAGTATTTCACCCGGGGACCGATGCCTTCCCCTCGGATGACCATGGTCACTTCCGCGCCCTTACGCCAGGTTTCCAGTGCGGCATCCACCGCGGAATTGCTGGCCCCTACCACGATCACCCGCTGCATAGCGTAGAAGTGAGGCTCTTTATAGTAGTGCGTTACCTTCGGCAGCGACTCTCCGGGGATGTCCAGCAGGACGGGGATATCGTAAAAGCCGGTAGCGAGGACGACATACGTAGCCGTATAGGTGCGCAAGTCGGTTACCACCTCGAATGACCCGCCCCGGCTGTGGAGTTCGCGCACGCCTTCCTGGAGATGGATATGCAACTGATGACTGACCGCTACGCGCCGATAATATTCCAGAGCTTCTCCGCGGTTGGGCTTGACATTATTGCTGACGAAGGGCACCCCGCCGATCTCTATCCTCTCGGACGTCGAGAAAAAGGTCATATTCACCGGATAACGATAGAGCGAATTGACCAGGCATCCTCTCTCCAGGATGAGATAATCGATCCCCTCTTTTTGAGCCTCCAGTGCGCAGGCGATGCCGATGGGTCCGCCGCCGATAATGATAAGGGTGTAAGTCGTACGCATTTCGTTAAATTAAACTGCCGGTAGACGCAAATTTATGTACATTCACCCATAAAGTCGCGGAGCGGCTTTCCGACATTAGCGCTTTGCGGAAAATGCGCTAGTTTTGGCAGAAGCGTATTTTCCGCACATAAAATTCTGTCTGGTTATGGAATCCTCCAATCTCGTACTGATCATCGTGGTGATCATCGCCCTGGCCATCCTCTTCAGCTGTTGGGTAACGGTCAACCAGGGATATATCGATGTCATCACCATGTTCGGTAAATACCAGCGCGTCATGCGTCCCGGTTTGAATTTCAAGATCCCTTTTCTCGAGCAGGTGTATAAGAAGATATCGATCCAAAACCGGAGCGTGGAGCTGGAGTTCCAGGCGGTGACTGCCGATCAGGCGAACGTGTATTTCAAAAGCATGCTGTTATACGCCGTTCAAAATGCGGAGGAAGACACCATTCAAAAAGTGGCGTTCAAATTCATCAGTGACCGCGATCTCATGCAGGCGCTGACACGCACCATCGAGGGCAGCATCCGGTCATTCGTGGCCACCAAGCGCCAGGCGGAGATACTCGGGTTGCGAAAGGAGATCGTAGAGTTCGTAAAAGACCAGATCGATCATTCGCTGGAGGACTGGGGTTATCATTTGATGGATCTCCAGATCAACGATATCACCTTCGATAAGGCCATCATGGATTCAATGAGCAGGGTGGTTGCCAGCAATAACCTGAAAGCCGCGGCCGAGAACGAGGGCCAGGCGCTCCTGATCACCAAGACCAAGGCGGCCGAAGCCGAAGGAAATGCCATCAAGATCTCCGCCGAGGCAGAGAAAGAGGCGGCCCGTCTCCGTGGCCAGGGTGTCGCCCTTTTCCGCCAGGAGGTGGCCCACGGTATGAGCGAGGCCGCGGAAGAGATGAAGCGTGCCAATCTCGATACCAATGTGATCCTTTTCAGCATGTGGACCGAGGCTATCAAGAATTTCGCCGAGGTAGGTAAGGGGAATGTCATTTTTCTCGATGGTAGCGGTGAAGGGATGCAGAAAACGATGAACCAGATACAGGCGATCATCATGCAACAGGCGACCCCGCCGGCGCCGCTGCCGGTGAATAGGTAGACCGTGGCGCGACAGACCTGTTGCGCGACGGTCTAATTTTTGCTGGTAGACCGGAAGCGCGATTTTAGCATTTCCTTAAAAAACAAAACGGCCCGGGGGCCGTTATAGGCCTAAATCTTTACATTTACGACATGAATCTATTCTTTCTACAGGTTCTTATCGATTCCACGAAGATCAAGGACAGCCTGGCTACGGTGGCCCAGGCGGCGGCTCAGCAAAAACAAAATTTATGGGATATCCTGGTCAAAGGGGGGCCGCTGATGGTCCCGCTGGCCATTGTCCTGGTGATCGCCATCTTTTTCTTCTTCGAACGGTATATTGCCATCAAGAAGGCTTCCAGAATGGACGACAACTTCATGAGCATCATCCGTGATCATATCGTCAATGGCAATATCCAGGCTGCACGCAGCCTGTCCAAGAATACCGATACGGCCGTTGCGAAAATGATCGATAAGGGCATTCAGCGGATAGGCAAGCCCATCGAGGCCATCGAACGGAGCATGGAAAACGTCGGCAAGCTGGAACTGTACAAAATGGAAAAGAACACGTCGATCCTGTCGATGGTGGGATATATCGGCCCGTTGTTCGGCTTTTTGGGAACGATCGCGGGGATGTTGCAATTGTTTTACGACATAGCCAACTCCCCCGGCGACTACGGCATTTCGAATATCGCCGCGGGCATCTATGTAAAAATGGTCTCTTCGGCGACGGGGCTGATCATCGGGATCATCGGCTACCTGATGTATCGTTACTGCATGGCGCAGATAGATAAGGCTACCAACCGAATGGAGGTGGCCAGTGCCGATTTTATCGATATCCTGCAGGAGCCTACAAGATAGTGCGAATGCGGGTCGGGGTTGGGCTCCGTCGCATTCGGAAGACAACTGATAAACATGAATTTAAGAAGACGAATAAAAGATGACGCGGAGGTGCACACGGGACCATTGAACGATATCCTGTTCATCCTTCTAATGTTCTTCCTCATCGTTTCGACACTGGCCAACCCCAATGTGGTAAAGGTGTCGCAGCCCAAGTCAAAGGGCGACACCAAGGCCAAGCAAACGGTGGTCGTATCGATAGATGCGAACAAACAATTCTATGTCGGTACGATGCATGTTACCCTCGATGAGCTAAAGGCCAAGCTACAGCCCTTTCTCGCCAAGGAGACGGAACAACCTTCCGTTGTGATCAATGCCGACAAAACGGTGCCTATCGACGACGTGGTGGCCGTCATGCGGGTAGCGCGCGACCTGGGCGCGAAGACCGTCCTGGCGGTATCCAGAAGTGGAGCGAAATAGGGGCGGCAGTTACCAGACCGCTTTTATCATCCGGTCCTTTCCCTGAAAGTCTTTCCGTATGATGACTTCGATTGCCCCCAGCTGTAGTAGCAATTCCCGCACGGCAGGCCCCCTTTCTTCATGGATCTCGACATAAAGCGACCCCCCACGCTCCAATCGGCGACCGGCAAATTCACCAAGAGCGCGATAGAATACCAACGCATCCTCATCGGGTACGAACAATGCAATATCAGGTTCCGACTTCACCACATGGGGATCCATGGTTTCCTTTTCGCGCAGGGGTACATAAGGAGGATTGCTGACCAGCCAGCGCAGCGGAGGAAGCAAATCCCATCCGGTCCGATCGAGAAAATCCAGCTGATGGAATACGACGGGCGCATCCAGATCGTGCGCATTGCGTCGGGCCACCGCCAGCGCAGCATCGCTGAGGTCCACGGCATGGACGTTCATCCCCGGTAATTTCTTCGCCAGCGTAACTGCGACGCAACCGCTACCGGTACCGACATCGAGCAGGGAGCCGGAAACAGCATCGGAGAGCTCTCTTGCGATCCATTCCACCAATTCTTCGGTCTCCGGTCTCGGGATCAATACACCTTCATCCACGAAGAACTTCATCCCGGCAAACCAGCATTCCCTCAATACATACTGTACGGGGCGATGCGCCAGAAGCTCATCCCGGTATCCCCGGTATGTCGCCAGGGTCTCAGGGGACAACGGTTCCGTCTTCATTAGCAGTCTTTCCAGCCTCCGCCGGCCGCTGAGCGCCTCCATTACCCAGTCGGCGATGAGGGTAGCCTCCCGTTGCCCATGCAGCGGGACCAGTGAATCGCTTAGCTCTTTTTGCGCCTGTGACCAATCCATCCGACAAAAATAGTCTCATTTGCATTATTTTTACGCCTTGCATTCGCCGGAAACATATATGCGCCGTTGTTTGGAGCTTGCCAGCCTGGGAGCCGGCCATGTCGCTCCCAACCCGATGGTGGGGGCTGTGCTGGTTTTTGAAGACCGCATCATCGGCGAAGGCTATCACCGCCAATATGGAGGGCCTCACGCCGAACCGGAATGTATCGACTCGGTACCGGAGGCCGACAGGGGGCTTATCGGGCGGTCGACGCTATATGTTTCGCTGGAGCCATGCGCTCATCATGGGAAGACTCCGCCATGTGCCGACCTGATCATACGGACAGGTATTCCAAAGGTAGTCATCGGCTGCCGGGATCCTTTCCCGGAAGTGAACGGTAAGGGCATCGACCGGCTTCGTGCGGCAGGAGTGGAGGTGGAGACGGGTGTGTTGGAGAGAGAGTGCATCGGGCTGAACAAACGATTTTTTACCTTCCATCTTCATCATCGCCCCTACATCGTCCTGAAATGGGCACAGACGGCGAGCGGATTGATCGCCGGTGACGGCGCAAGGTGGCATATTTCCAATGAGATCACCAACCGGCTGGTGCATAAATGGCGGTCGGAAGAAGCGTCGATCCTGGTGGGACCCCGTACGGCCCTGTTGGACGATCCTGAGTTGACCGTCCGGCTGTGGACGGGTCCGGATCCGGTGAGGCTGGTCATCGACAAGGAGCTGCAGCTGCCGTTCTCGCTGAAGCTATTTGACGGGAAGGTGAGGACCATTGTCTTCAATAACCTTCAAC
Organism: Puia sp.; assembly: GCA_036010185.1. Taxonomy (GTDB): domain Bacteria; phylum Bacteroidota; class Bacteroidia; order Chitinophagales; family Chitinophagaceae; genus Puia. The sequence goes on along the minus strand of DASYSV010000399.1, from coordinate 4,296 downwards.
ATGGACAGGACGGACACCTGGAATATTATCAGCTGGCCACCGATACAAGTCTCATTCATCAGCTGGTGACGGCCCTGCATCGGCTAAAACTACAGAGCGTGCTCGTCGAAGGCGGAGCGCGCCTGCTGCAGTCCTTCATCGAGGAAGATTATTGGGATGAGGCCAGGGTGATCACCGGTGAAGAGCTCGAGCCGCCGGCCGGTCTGCCCGCTCCCCGGCTTCTGCATATGCGTCGCATAGGGAAGGAAACTATTTTATCGGACACCATTCGTTACTATGAACATGATTCACGGGGATAAGGACATTTATTTGACCATCGACAAGAGCGTTACCGCGGAATTCAAGGACAGGGGAAGCCGGTTCATCGGCCATACCTTTCCGGCCACCTCTGTGGAAGAGTGTAAGAATCAGCTCAACGACATAAAGAAATTGCATCCAAAGGCTACCCATCATTGTTTTGCCTGGCGGTTGGGGCTGGATGGGCTTCTGTTCCGGACAAGCGATGACGGCGAACCTTCCGGGACTGCCGGGCGCCCTATCCTTGGACAGATAGACAGCAAACAACTCGTCAACGTACAGATCATCGTGGTCCGTTATTTCGGAGGTACCCTGCTCGGCGTACCGGGATTGATCAACGCCTACCGGTCGGCGGCCGCATTGGCGCTTCAGTTGACACCACTGGTCCAGAAGCCGGTCGAGAAGGAATTCGTGGTTCAATTCGACTATACGAGCATCGGAGAGGTAATGGCTTTGGCCAAACAATACAATTGCCGGATCCTCAAACAGGAGATGCAGCTTTTTTGTCATATGACCCTGGCCATACCTAAGAATCGGGTGCTCGAAATAAGTTATAAGTTGCAGGAAATCAAGAACGTAGAGCTGGCTCCTTTGCAAGCCTGAGAGGTAGGATAATTTTAGGGTGGACATTTCGTTTTAGCAATACCTAAGGAGCCGCCAAGGGCGGCTCAAGGAAAGACATTAGCACTTTGCCGGGAATGCGCTATTTTCTATGAAGCGTATTCCCGGCACATAAATCCGCCCCCGTGAAAAAGATACTACTCATCCCGGCCCTGGCGCTTTGCGCCATTTCGATCCTGTTTTTCAGCGCTTGTTATAAGACCGACATCAACGCCGGCAGTACCTCCGCAGATCCCAACCATATTCCCCCGGATCAAACTGTCATCGCCAGTCTGAGAGGACGGGTCATCGATGAGAATGGCGTTCCCATGGAGGGGGCTTCTGTCGTCAGCGGGGGTATCACCACGACTAGCGACGTCAATGGGCTTTTTTCTTTTTCCAATATCAGTATGTCCAGCCGATGGGGGTATGTGAAGGTGTCCAAAACAGGCTACTATACGGGATCGAGGAGCGTCATTACCAATGGTGCGGCGTCCAATTACGTGAATATACAGATGATCCCGCGTGCGGAAACAGGAAGTTTCGCTGCGGGTGCGGGTGGTGTCATCGTCGTTCAGCCCGGCGATTCCGCTGCTTTCGGCGCGAATATGGTGGTTACGGCGAGCACCAACGCGGCTTATACGGGAACCGTGCATGTTTTTACGAAATACCTCGATCCCACTGACGCCAATCTGTACAAGTATATGCCCGGTGATCTGCGTGGTATCGGTACCGACGGAAAAGAAACGGCCCTTCAAAGTTTCGGGATGTTGCTGGTCGAGTTGCAGGGTGATGCGGGTGAGAAGCTTCAAATAATGAACGGGCAGAGCGCTACCCTGACATGGGCGATCCCGTCGGGTTTGCAAAGCGTCGCGCCGGCGACTATACCGTTGTGGTATTTCAATGATAGCACAGGCCGCTGGATCCAGCAGGGAACGGCTGTCCGTCAGGGGAACAGCTACGTGGGTAAAGTTTCCCATTTCAGCTTTTGGAACTGCGATGCCCCGGTCGGAACGGTGAATTTCAAGGTACGTTTTAAAGATCAGCATGGCAATCCGCTGCCATATACCTTCTTTTCTTTCCAGTCGCAAACGTTGGGCACGCGCGGCGGGTACACCGACTCCAGCGGTTATGCTCAGGGGTTGATACTCAAGGGACAGACGCTGGTGCTGAGCGTTTCTACAGAATGCGGAACGATACTGGGAGGGGCTAATGTCGGTCCGGCCCTGACGGATCAGGACCTCGGTACTATTGTCGTAACCATCACCAACAACGATCTTACACTGACCGGGAAAGTGGTCAACTGTGCCGGTAATCCGGTCGACAGCGGATATATAAACGCAGCGATCGATGGGCTGACCTATCGGGCGGAAGTGCGTGCGGGGGCTTTCACATTGCCCGTCCTACGTTGTTATTCTACTACCGTTCCGGCGACCCTTACGGCTTATGATCTTGTCGCGATGCAGCGGAGCGGCAGCTCTTCTGTTTCGGTAACCTCGGGTAACGTGGATGCCGGAACGCTTTCCGCGTGCCAGGTAGCCTACAATCAATATTTGAATTTCTCCTATCCGAATATAAGCAGTTCGTATACGGTTCCCCCGGATTCGGTGACGTGGTGGATGGATCCTTACAGCGATGTGAATTTAATAAGCGCCAATTATGCCAACGGTATAAAACAGACGAGCACGTCGATCACCGTGACGAGTTTCGTAGGCGTCGGATCGTATGTGATCGAGGATTTTCTTTATCAAAATTTCGTAACAGGTCAGACGTTCACCGGGGTCGGCGCCTATTTATCGGTTACCCGGTATGATCCGGTGGGCGGTTATATCGTAGGCTCGTTTAGCGGGAATTTAGTCTCGGCGGATTCGATCGGGCAGCTCGGCCACCCGTTGAGCGGCTCGTTCCAGGTCTTACGGACGAAGTAGAACGTGGGCTTATTATCTGATCGCGGAAGACGCAGTAAAGCGTTTGCTGACCACCAGGTCTTTGCTACCCGGCGAATAGCGGTAGAATCCTTCTCCCGTCTTGATCCCAAGATGTCCCGCCGTCACCATATTCACGAGCAATGGACAGGGAACATATTTGGGCAGACCGAGACCTTCGTGCAAAACGCGTAGGATGGAGAGACAGACATCGAGCCCGATGAAATCCGCCAGCTGCAGAGGTCCCATGGGATGCGCCATGCCCAGCTTCATGATCGTATCGATCGATTCGACCCCGGCTACACCTTCATACAGACTATAGATGGCCTCATTGATCATCGGCATCAGGATACGGTTCGCAATGAATCCGGGATAATCATTGACGACACAGGGCGTCTTGCCCAACCGGCCGGCCAGGGTCACCATTTGCGCGGTTACCTGCGCGTCGGTGGCATAACCATTGATCACCTCGATCAGTTTCATCACGGGCACCGGGTTCATGAAGTGAAGACCGATGACGGAAGAGGGCCGCCGTGTCACCGATGCGATCTTTGTGATGGAGATGGATGAGGTATTGGTTGCCAGGATACATCCGGCGGGGGCCAGTTCGTCCAGCTGGCGGAAGATGGTTAATTTCAGCTGCGTATTTTCGGTGGCGGCTTCAACGACCAAATCGGCCTTGGCGGTGCCGGACGCGATGTCTGAGTAGGTGGCGATGCCTTGCAGCGTGGTCTTTTTTCCTTCTTCCGTCAACAAGCCTTTGACGACCTGACGGTCTAAATTGGCGGAGATGGTCTTTATTGCTTTCTCCAGCTGCTGGGGCTGCGAATCGATCAAAGAGACGGTAAATCCTTTTTGTGCGAAGACGTGCGCGATACCATTGCCCATGGTACCGGCGCCGATGACGGAGATATTTTGCATGCAGTTAGTTGTTATTCCGGAAATCGCCACGTTTCCACGCCTGGATGAAATCGGCCCATGCCACGGGGTTGAAGATATTCATCGGTGGCGCCTGTCCTGAGTAATAATATTTTTGCGCACTTTGTCGCAGATAAGTGGCGGCAGCTTCGCCCGAGCTTTGAGGAAGACCTCTCGCCAGTATTCGTCGTTTGGCGGCGTCATTGTTCTGTCGTGCAATTTCTATATCGTCGTCCGGGACCGGCGTATTGACAAAGTCCCGCTCGAACTGCTCACGGGTCGGTCGGGCGCGGATAACCGTTGAAGGTAGATATTGCGCATCCGTGGTCATCAGTTGAACGATACTATACTGGTTGCCATGAAAAGTATCCGGGACTATGAGCGTAAATGGTTTATAGCCGATGCTGGTAAATTCGACCCTTTCTCCTTTCACCACCACGAGCGAAAACACGCCCTGATCGTTCGTATATGTGCCCCGCCCATCCGAGGTCACTATGCTGACCAGCGGGATCGCCTTCAGGCTATCGGACGTCATGACTACACCGTAAAGCTCTAC
>DASYSV010000363.1:0-3884 GCA_036010185.1 Puia sp. | reverse complement strand
ATAGATATCGATATCAGATGCTGAAGAAACTTTGGAAAAAGGTATGCGACCGCTCGAACCGGCCGGATTTTTCCTGGAGCCGGATGCGGAAGGTGACACCCTCGATCTTACTGAATTCCGCGGGCGCGAAAGGCCAGTCGGGCGAAAGATGCGTGGTCTCGCTACTAATGACGGGCAATATGCGCTCATGGAGCTTTTGGAGGGCGGCATTTCGGAGAGCAGGATCGGTCAGCTCCTCGAACTGACCGTGCGATACGACGCTCTGCCAGTTACCCATATTCTGCAGCCGGTCAACTTCAAAACATACCGTGGGATGCTGTCTCATGATCTGCACTTTTAGCCCTTCGTGCGTATGGCAGTAGACGAACTCTCCGTCGTAGACATAGCTGATCGGGACGACATACACCATTTTCCCATCGGCGCAGCCAAGCCGGCCGATGACTTCCTTGCGCAGCAGCTTTTCAATTTCGGGCGTGGTCAATGTTCCCAGCATAATGAATGATTTTGTGATCCGAAATTAGCGCGTGGTGTTTTCACGGACAATGACAGGGATCAAGATCGGAGTTGATAAACTTCATAGAATGAGGGTCAATGTGTGTGGTATTTTGCCGGGGAATGGAGTTGGATATGCAAAAAATACTTTTTATCCAGGATCAGGCCCAGAAGGAGGAAGATATCAGGCAATTGCTTGGTCTTTCCAATTACCGGGTCGTTGTGGCCGCCGACGGCAGGGAAGGCATCGAAATGGCTCTTGGCGAGAGGCCGGATCTCATCCTGTGTGATACGCAGCTATCATCCGTCGATGGCTATGGAGTTATCCATGCGCTTCAGCATTACCCTGAAACGCGCGGCATTCCCGTAGTCCTGTTGATGTCGATGGCAGAAAAGGACAGCTTCAGAGAGGCGATGAAGGCCGGGGCGGATGATTTTCTGGCGAGGCCTTTCGAAGGGATCGACTTGCTGAGGGCCGTGGAGGCCTGTCTGGAAAGACACCGGAACCGGGTCTCGGGCGAACATGGCGCTTTCATGAAGTCCGGTGGCCGGCTGCAAGGGGAGCATGCTCACGTGGGGACCGATAGTAGGGAAGACGCGGACTGGCGACCGGATGAGCAGGATATTCGGTCCTTTAAAAAGAGGACTTTGCTCTACCTGGAAGGACAGCGCGCCTCGCAGGTATGGTATGTCGTCAGCGGGAAGGTAAAGACCTATCTGATCCATTCGGATGGGAAGGAATTGATTACGAGCATTTGCGGTCCTGGCGATTGCGTGGCGTGTGCGGCCGCCGTTCATGGCGGATCATATACCGATAACGCCCAGGTGTTGGAGGATTCGACACTAACGCTCATCCCGCGTCCGGAATTCCTGCGGCTGCTGGCCGGTAATCCGGGATTTATCCGGCAGATGATCAAATGGCTGAGCCGAAGCAGCAGGACCCAGGAGACGGGTTTGCTGAACCTTGCCTATAGTTCGTTGCGGAAAAAGGTGGCCAATGGGATCCTTAGTCTATGGGACAATTTCCGCAAGGAGGATGACGGGAAAGCTTATATCTCGATATCGCGCGAAAATCTGGCCGCTATCATCGGTTCGGCGCCGGAATCGTTGACGCGGACGCTCAGCGATTTCAGAAGGGAGCGGCTCATCGAGATCACGGACGGCAAGATATACCTGCTCGATGAGGGCGGTCTGAGAAATATGATCAATTGACCGGATGTGTGTCCGGTCTTTTGTGTCAGGGCAATTGTTCTTCGGTATTACGAGTTGCGTAGTTCAAAGATGATGGGCTGTTGTTTGTAGGACTTCACCTTTCTGCCGTTCTGAATCGCCGGGTTCCATTTGCCACTGTGCCTGATCACCCGCATGGCTTCTTCGCGCAGACCGCCCGTGGCGGGGCCGCTGACCACCTGCACGTCACTGACGAGTCCGTCTTTATCGACGACGAACTGCACGACGACGGTCCCGTGGATCTCATTGTTCAGCGCATCATCCGGATAGCGGAAATTCCTGTTTAGATAACGAATCCAGGCCGCGACGCCTCCCGGGTAATCCGATTCGATCTCTACTTTGGTGAAAGTGCGGTCCCAATCCTCGGCTTTGGAGGCCGCGGGTGCCTCGACGACGCCTTTGTTACCGGTTTCCCCGGTCGGCGGCCCTGTTATTCCTTCATCTTTGACGCCTTCCTGGTTGATCGCTCCGATCTTCGTTTCTTGCAGCTTTTCCTGTTCGGGCGGACGTTCGTCCAATTTTACCTCTTCGTCTTTGACGATCTTTGGCGGAGTGAATTTCGTGATCTCGACCTTTTGGACGGTTGCCGGTGGTGGGGGCGGAGAAGGAGGAGGTGCTATTTTGTTTTCCTCTTTAATGGACTCGAGCTGGACATCGACCACCGAGTAAACCGTTTTTTGGGTCTTGACCCTGTGCAGGCCGGACAGGTAGTTGACACCGAATAGTGAAGCTGTGAGGAGAGCAATCGCGGAAAGGCTCAACAGCAGCCGTTTATTGTAGCCTTTACGCAGCTGGTAGGCGCCGTATTCCTTGTTCCTGCGGTCGAACAGGATATCCAGGATGTCGCTTTGCAGAACTTTTTGGGCTTCCATATAGTCAATGATTTAGCGGTGATGGGTTAGGGTTATGTTTCTTCGGACTAAGCTACAGCACCGCGGAGGGCGGTATTATGACTGTCATTAGCCCGGAAGATGACAAGAGTCATATGCACAAAAAACCCCGCCGCGCGAAAACGGCAGGGCCATACTTCAACTCGTCCGCCTTATTTCACCGAAATATGTTTGGAAGCGGTCTTTTTCGCGTCCTCGGTCTTCGGCAGCGACAGCGTCAATACCCCGTTGTCATAGCTGGCGTCGATCTTATCCTTGTTAACCCCTTCGGGTAAGGTGAAGGATCTGGAGAAAGAAGAATAGCTGTATTCCTTGCGGGTATACCGTTCGTCCTTCTCTTCTTTTTCGGCCTTGGTTTCTGCGCTGATGGTCAGGGTATTGCGCTCGACGTCGATGTTGAAATCGGCTTTTTTCATTCCGGGTGCGGCCAGACTGACCTCGAACCGCTCCTTATTTTCGGAGATGTTGACGGCCGGAATGGTCACCGGGTTCAGCGTGTCGAATAGCGATCCGCCGTTAGTGTCGAAAACCGAGCCCCATGGTCTGAAGAAATCATTGAATACAGAGGGGAGCGATTCCCTCCTGTTCAGGTCTTTCGTTGACATAATGCCTCCTTGGATTGAATGTTTGAGAATGAATTTCAATCACAAATTTCGGTCGGCGGAGGCAGCCGGAAGGCAATCTGCGTCAGTGGCGGAGATGAACCTGGTCACTATGAGCGAGGGCTCGCTGAGGGACGGTGGTGGGTGGATGTGGTGACTTCGCTTTTAAGCGGGCAGCGGATCCGTGGGCAGTGTGACGGTGAAGACCGAGCCTTTGCCCGGCCGACTATCGACGGCGATGGCGCCGCCCATCAGGTCGAGGTATTTTTTTACGATGCTCAGCCCAAGACCGGAGCCCGAGATGCTGGTGGTATTCGCCGCCCGGAAGAACCTTTCGAAAAGATGTTGCTGTTCTTCGGAGGGAATTCCGATGCCGGTGTCGGTAACGATCAAATGGATGGTCTTTTCGTTAAATTCAAGGGTTAGACGGATGGGGCTATATTCGGGCGAATATTTGATGGCATTGCTCAAGAGATTGCTGAGGATATTGCGAAGAAGGTGCTGGTCGACATTTACCGGCCGGGGTAAGCCGGAAATATTCAACTCGATGGATTGCCCGTTTTTCCAGGCTCCTTCCATATCGAGGATAGCGTCCTGCGCGATTTTTTCCAGATTGGTTGACTTGGGATTATTTTGGACCACCCCTTCTTCCAATTTCTCCAGGGAGAGA
>DASYSV010000182.1:0-7347 GCA_036010185.1 Puia sp. | reverse complement strand
GCGTTGTCGCGTACCACCCCCGTCTCGTCCAGCACTTCGTCGATAGCCGCCGCGATGGCCTTCTCATAACGCGTATTTTCGATGACCCGCGCAAGGGCCGGCCAGGCCGTCCGGCGGTCGGTGTCAAACCACCGGAAAATGCTTTGGATACTTTCCGCGAGACGACGCACCTGCAGGAACTGTTCCCCCGAAAGGATGGCGCCGGGAATACCCAGCAGCTTGAGCTCCCGGGCAAGATTGAACGTATGGTCGTTGGGAAAATACTGGCCATTCTGCAGCAGCTGTTTGAACTCATGCGTTTGACGCAGCTCGAGCCCTATGAATTCCATCTCCGTATGGATACGGAGGTCCTCCGCCTTCCCGTGGGCGTATTCGGTATTGCACAGCTCCGCCAGCAAGGCTTTCACCTTGTCGAATTCCAATTGCACCAGGGCCGATCCGGGAAAAATTCTCATTGGGCAGCAAAGGTACAAAAAAGCGCCCTTATTTGCCAACGCCCGTCGCCCACTCAGCGGCCTTCATCACTTCTGCCTGACGGGGGAAAACCTTGTTCATCAACACCGTATGCACTTCCTCGTCCAGGTCGGCGCAGGCATCCGACAGTACGGATAACCGGTAGTCCTTATCGGCCGCCTCGCGCAGGGTCGACAGGACGACACCGCTCGTCGCAAAGCCGCTCAATACCAGGTGCTCGATACGTCGCGCCCGCAGGATCACTTCGAGATCGCTGCCCGCAAACGCGCTCACCCGGCGTTTGGTGACGACGATATCACCGGGCTGCGGCTTAACTGCGGGATCGACGATCACCGGATCTTCGAGACCCGGAATGGCCCCGGCCTGACGGATGACGGAAAACGATTTGTTGGACGGCCCGATCTCCGGGAAGCCCTTGCGGAACCCTACGACGACATAGATCACCGGGATACCCGCTGCCCTGGCCGCCGCGATAGCCCTATTAATGGCGGCGATCGGTGTCTCGGCGCCATCTCCCAGTCTTTGCATGGTCATCGTCTGGATATCCATGACGAGTAGAGCGGTCGCTAAAGCCTTGCTGTCTGTTTCCATGATTTGTTGGTTGTTATATTTGAAGTGACAGTGAACTCGTTTGCGTCATCCGCGGCCATGACCTCCGTAGCTGCGTTCTCCCCGGCGGGGATCGCGCCGTTAGCGCGGGTTTCTCCGTTTGCCCGGGTCTCCGGTATCGCCCCCTGCGCCCCCGGCGATTTCGTCAAATGTTTCCAGAACAGGGCGACAATGACGAGCGCGATGACGCCCTGACCCAATATCGTATTCTGCGCCCCCACATATTGCGAGATAAATCCTACCAGCAGACTACCCAACGGCATCATCCCGAAATAGGCCATGGCAAAATAGCTGATCACCCTACCCCGCATCTCCGGAACTACGCTCATCTGGATGATGGTGTTGGTCATGGTGGTCTCGGCCATCATGCCGAAACCGGCGACGACGGCAAAGACCATTGCCAGCGGGAACCAGCTCGAATGCGAGAACAGGATCAATCCGACGCCGAAGATGATCGTATTGATGCGGAGCGTCTTTTTCATCGCTATCTCTGTGTTGACATTCCTGCCCGCCAGCCATAACGCACAGCTGATCGCACCCATCCCGATAAAACTATCGATAAGCCCGAAGGTGGTCGCATTGCCGTGGAAGATCACCTTCGCATACACCGGAAGAAGGGTCGCATAGGGGATGACCAGCAGACTCATCAATGCCAGCATCAGGATAGGTCGGCCGATCCCCGGGTGCCGCACCAAATAGGTCCATCCGGCTTTCAGATCGCCCAACACTTTTTTGTCCCTGTTGCCACGGACATAAGGAGCCAGCTTCATCCGCAAAAGCGATCCGATCACCGCCAGAAAACTCAGCGTGTTGAGCAGGAAACAGGTAGCATTTCCCAATTTGTGCAAGACGAATCCGGCGATCGCGGGCCCGATCAGCCGGGCAAGATTCACCATCGAAGAATTCAATGCAAGCGCATTGGGCAGGTTCTCCTTTTTCTCCACCATTTCATATACCAAAGCCTGCCGGGCGGGGACGTCAAAGGCGTTGATCGTACCCAGGACCACCCCTAACCCAAGTATCTCCCATACGGTGTAATTCCCCCGCCATACGATGATGAACAGGGCGAAGGACTGCACCAACGAGGCGATCTGTGTGGTGAGTAATACCTTATACCGATTGTACCTGTCCGATACTACGCCGCCGATCGAGGTCAGCAGAAAAGAAGGGAATTGCGTACAAAACAAAGAGAGACCCAACATGAAGGTATTATGCGTCAGCGTATATACCACCCAGCTGACGGCCGTCCGCTGCATCCAGGTACCCATCAGCGATACCGACTGACCATAAACATACAACCGGTAGTTCCGGCTCTGAAACGCTGTAAACACCGGTGATGCCAATATCCTTTTACCCATCGATCAATTTCGTTAATAGTGGAAGCGCTTCCATCAGTAATTCTTTTTCCGCCGGGCTCATCTTCTCATGCAGCGCATTGGCCAGCCATTCCTGCTTGTCGCGACGCCGTTGCTCGACATATACCCGGCCGGCGGGGGTCAGCGACAACAATACTTTCCGTTTGTCCTCCCCGGAAGGCGTCCGGACGATCAGATCCAGCTCCATTAAATAATTGATTACTTGTGACATAGACTGCGTCGTCACCTTTTCCATCCGCGCGATCTCCGATGGCGCCAGCTGTAGATCCGGGTATAATAAACCCAGTGTAGACCGCTCGGTAAGAGAGAGTTGCGCCTCATTACGCGTTTCGCGACGGAGCAGCTTGACCAGCCTGTGCACTCCTGTGCGCAGTGCTGCCGCCACCTCCATATCCCGGGCCGTCGGTCCCGTGACCCCGATTTCGCCGTCCGGCGCATGAGGTCCTGCCTCCCGGATTTCGCCGTCCCGTACATCGCGACCGGTGGATAGTTGTCGGTTTTTCATAATGCGAAGGTAAACTTATAAAGTTACTTTACAAAATTTACCTTTATATTCACTCCATGATAGCATGCTGGTCCAACTCCTGCTCTCCTGGATCCTTCTACATTTTATCGAACGCCGCAATCTCGAAGCCCTGGGTATCCGCCCGACGGCCAGACGAATGCAACTCGCCGGCATCGGTTTCGGACTAGCCATGATTTATATGATCGCATATCAGCTGGGTGAAGCGGCTATACAACACGCCCCCTATCACCGCAACGAGGCATACGGTCTCCCGCAGCTGGGGCTGGCCATGTGGTACCTGTTCAAAAGCGTCGTCTTCGAAGAGCTGATCTTCCGGGGAGCATTGCTGTACATCCTGATCCGCCGTATCGGTAGCGCCAAAGCGGTCCTTACGTCGGCAGTAGCCTTCGGCATCTATCATTTTTTCGTCGTAGGCATCCATTCCCCACTGCAGGTCGTGATCCTTTTCCTGACCACGGGATTGATGGGCTATGTGCTCGCCGCCGCCTTCGTTCGCACCGGCTCCATCTGGGTACCGATCGCCATCCACTACTCGCTTAATTTCACCCCCTATGTCGGCTTCTCGCAGAGCAACGGCATGGGCAACCAGCTGTTCGTCCACACAGCGCCTCTTCATCAGCCGACAATCCAAACGCTGGGATTGCTGGTAATCCATAATTTTATCTTCCCATTGGTCGTTCTATGGTGGTTGCGTTCCATACGGCCGGAACGAGAGCTAAAACCACAGACATACCCAAATTAATAAACATGAGCGCATCACAACCCCCCGCGACCCACCCAACGGATATCGTCACTTTCGGCACCGGATGTTTCTGGTGTACCGAGGCCATTTTCCAGGAACTGAAAGGAATCGTCAGCGTGACCTCGGGCTATATGGGAGGCCATGGCGAAAACCCCAACTATGAAGAGGTTTGCAGCGGAACCACCGGGCATGCCGAGTGTCTTCAGCTCGCGTACGACCCGGCTGTCATTTCTTATGACGAGTTGCTGCAGGTGTTTTTCGAATCGCACGATCCGACACAGCTGAACCGCCAGGGCAACGATATCGGCACGCAATACCGCAGCGCCATTTTCTACCATACCGAAGAACAAAAACAAAAGGCGGAACATTATAAGGCCGAGCTGGACAAGGCCGGCGCCTACCCCAATCCCATCGTGACCGAGATCACGCCCGCCGGCCCCTTCTATCCCGCCGAAGACTATCATCAGAACTATTACAATTCACACAACTCACAGCCCTACTGCTACGTGGTCATCCGCCCCAAGGTGGAAAAATTCGAAAAAGCCTTTAAGAATAAATTGAAAAAAGAACGATAATCTTCTAGCACGACCTCCATGCTGAAAAATTATGTCCTCATCGCCTTCCGGAATCTTACCCGGCATCGTTTCTACAGCGTCCTCAATATCGCCGGTCTGGCGGCCGGGATGGCCGTGTCCCTGCTGATCGGGCTGTGGGTGTACAACGAGGTGACCTATAACTATTATCACCGCAACCATTCCCGGTTGGGTATCGTCTACGACACGCAGGTTTCCAATGGCGCGATGCATACGGAAAATTCGGTCGATATCCCGCTGGCTGATCAGCTGCGGCAGGAATATGGAGACCAGCTCAAACATGTCGCACTGGCCACTCCATATGAGGCGCATCTCGTTTCGCCGGGACAGGCATCCGACAAAAAGATCGAGCGGACCTGCCGCTGGGTAGAGCCCGATCTACCGGTAATGCTCACACTCCATCTGCTGAAGGGTTCGGCCGATTGTCTTCGGGACCCTTCTTCCGCTCTGCTGACAGCCTCCATGGCCCGATCTCTTTTCGGCACGGCCGATCCGATGGGCCGAACGGTGCTCCTCGATTCACGGCTTCCCTTTAAGGTCGCAGGCGTCTACGAAGACGTACCGGAAAACACAGACCTGCACGGTGTCGATTTCCTCCTGCCCTGGGAAAAATATGCGGAAACACATAGTTGGATCAGGGGTTCGCAACACGGGTGGGGGAATTATTATGCCCGGATCTTCGTTCAGTTGAACGATGGAGTGGACTTCGACCGGCTCTCCGAAAGGATCGCCTATATCCCGAGACGCCACCTTACGAACAGCAAGGATTCCGTATTCATCCAGCCCATGGACAGGTACCATCTTTATGGGAATTTCAAGAACGGAGCCCCGGCAGGCGGACAGATCAGGTTTGTCCGGATGTTCAGCATCATCGCGCTATCCATCCTGCTGCTGGCCTGTATCAATTTTATGAACCTCAGCACGGCTCGCAGCGAACGTCGCGCACGGGAGGTGGGCATCCGCAAAACGCTCGGTTCCCTCCGCGGACAATTGATCGGTCAATTCCTGGGTGAATCGGTGATGATATCGTTGCTCTCGCTTGGATTCGGTTTGTTGCTGGCCCTGCTGCTTCTACCTATGTTCAACGGCATGGCGCGCAGACATCTGAAGATACCGTGGGGTGAGCCCTACTTCTGGCTGATCGCTCTCGGGTTCTCTCTGTTCACGGGACTCGTCTCCGGGAGCTACCCCGCACTCTACCTCTCGCGGTTCCAGCCGGTGAAAGTACTGAAAGGGGACCTGACAAGGTCCCGAACGAGGCCGAGCCGGTGGCTCGGCCGAAGCTTCATGCGTGCCGGCCGGAACGCCGCCCTGCCAAGAAAGATACTGGTCGTGATCCAGTTCACGGTATCCGTTTTCCTGATTTTAGGAACACTGGTCATCTATCGCCAGATCCAATATGCACGGAACAGGCCCACCGGCTACGTACGCGAAGGTCTGCTGAACGTCAATATGCTCAACAATTCCGGTCTCCGCTTTCGATACAATGCCATCCGCAGCGATCTGCTCGCTTCCGGAGCCGCACAGGACGTGACGGCGTCGAACGGACCGATGACAGACACCTGGTCGGTCCGCGGAGGGCTCACCTGGAAAGGAAAAGACCCCTATGCCAATCCCCAGTTCGGTTGGGTATCGATCACCCATGACTATGGCAGGACAGTCGGCTGGCAGATATTGCAGGGGCATGAGCCTTCACGCAGCCTGTCCGGCGACAGCATCGGGCTGGTCATGAACGAGGCGGCGGTCAGGCTCGCAGGCTTCCGGGATCCCATCGGTCAGCGGATCACGGTGGACAGCATTTCCCGTCCCGTCATCGCCGTGGTGAAGGATCTGGTCATGGATTCCCCCTATGATCCGGCCCTGCCCACTATCTTTTTTATGGATTACAGCTGGTTCAATTATCTCACGATCCGGCTGAACAGGAACATGCGTCCCGCCGACGCTATGACCAGGATACAGCAGGTGTTCAGAAAGTATGACCCCGATGGCCTGGTCTCCTATCAAATGGCGGACGAAGCTTACGCGCAGAACTTCGATGTCGAACAACGTGTCGGGGAAGTATCGACCTTTTTTACGGTGCTGGCCATTTTCATCTCCTGTCTCGGACTTTTCGGGCTGGCCTCTTTCGTTGCCGAACAACGCACGCGCGAGATAGGGCTGCGGAAAGTACTGGGCGCGTCGGTCTTCAATCTCTGGAATACCTTGTCACGTGAGTTCGTGATGCTGGTGATCATCGCCTGCGCCATAGCGATTCCCCTCTCGGGCTGGTTGATGCATGAATGGCTGCAGAAATATGCCTACCGGACCGAACTGTCCTGGTGGCTTTTTGCGTCGGCCGCCGGGGGAGCCCTGATCATCACGCTGCTGACCGTCAGCTACCAAACGGTGCGTGCGGCCATGGCCAATCCCGTAAAGAGTTTACGCACCGAGTGATGCCCGAATGACCTTGCACCGGCAACACCTCGCCTATTCCGAGTGATGCCCCGGCGACCTTCCACCTGCAAGGCCTCTCCTATTCCGACCGCAGACTCCTCACCGGATTCGCCAGCGATGCCCTGATGGACTGAAAGCTCACCGTGACCAGCGTGATCGCAAGCGCCGCGACCGCCGTCATCACGAATATCCATACCGATATCGAAGTCCGGTAATCGTATTGCTGCAACCAGCCGTGCATGATATACCAGGACACGGGTATAGCCACCAAAAAAGAGATCGACACCAGCAACAGAAAATCTTTAGACAACATCGCCCAGAGATGCAGCACCGATGCTCCCAACACCTTTCGCACACCGATCTCCTTCGTCCGCTGCTCGGCCATGAAAGAGGCCAGCCCGAAAAGCCCTAAACACGAAATGAAGATCGCAAAGGCGGCAAAAAAGGTCGCGAGACTACCGATCCTCGTCTCGAAATCGAATTTCTTCGCATAATCGGCGTCGTTAAACGTGTAATCGAAGACCGTGCCCGGATTATATCTCCTGAACACCGATGCGATGGCAGGCAGCGCACGGGCCGTCGCCATTTTCGGAT